>NZ_JBHFNQ010000170.1:0-66453 GCF_041929345.1 Floridaenema aerugineum BLCC-F46 | reverse complement strand
ACCTTGCGCCTCCACAATTTCAGTTTTTTGTAGTTCATTTTGCGATCGATAATTGTTAACAGAACTGGAACGTGCATCTACCCAAATTGCCTCGCTGGTAAGGGGTTGCGCTGGGTTAGGCGGTACACCACCTGTTCCAGTTATCCTAAAATTAGATGTTTCCTTGCCAACTGCTTGACATCCAGTAGCAATCCGGGGGGAATTGACAATCTGCGGAGTGTTCAACAATCCTTGAGTAGGATCGACATCAGGAGTTTGAATGTCTACAACTCCATCAAATTGCCGCCCTAATTGAGAACTCGTTGTGATACCACTAGTTGTTAATGTTGGTTCTCTTCTTAGTTGTGCGCCGAAAATTCCTTGCGCTTTAATGCTCACTTGACCTCCTTGGCTGTCGATCGAATTCGCCGTAATATCGCTATTTTACAAGGCTGCTATTACATCACTATTAATAGTAATGTTACCACCAGTACCAGTAGCGTTAGTAGTGATTCTACTATTACGACGTATCTGTAAGTCATTACTATTAAGTGCAATATTTCCGAAGTTTCCAGCTTTGGTTTCTGCGGTAATTGTTCCACTATTTAAACGAACTCTTCGAGCTTCAATCGTCAGGTTGCCGGCTGCTCCTGTTGCTAATGGGCCACGAGTTGCTGCTGTAATTTGACCTCCATCTCTGACAATAAGCTCGTTAGTTTCAATCTGAGGCTAATAAGTTAGTTTTTGTACTTCTGACAAAGCTAAAGCCGTTATAATAAAAGCTTTATGGCCTATTTATTAGATTTTTTTATCACTTAAAGTATGAGAGAACTTATCTTCTAGACTTTTCAGCTTCCGAAATAATGCTTCTAATGTGGAACCATCTGCTACCCAAATTTTGTCAAAATGCTGATCGCATTCCCGCAATAATTTGTTGGTTATCGCCAAATATATTTACCGAAATGCTTCGCCCCTACGGGTTAAAAAAGCTCGCTCTATGACCGTCAACAGTATAGCTAAAATCTCTAAAGACTGTGGGCAAATATGAAATAAATTACCTCAGAAATCAGCCATATTTTGACTGCAACCCGGTTAAAGCCTGATGTAACGGTTGGTTTTTGACTGCCTGCCCTTTAGGGGGCAGGCAGTCAAAAACCAATATTAGAGAGGCTTTGGCAGTTTTTGGAGATGTCTATTGAGCCTGTTGAATATCCCAGAGGTAACGGTAATGCTTACCATTAGTTAGTAACTCTTCATGGGTTCCCTGCTCAACCAATCGACCTTGGTCTAAAACAAAGATGCAATCTGCCTGGGTTGCGGCTTTTAGTTGATGAGTAATCATAATAACTGTGTGCTTACCTGCCAAGGATGCGATCGTTTGATTAATTGCATCTGCCATTTCCGCCGAGAGACTACTGGTAGGTTCATCTAGTAATAAGATAGGTGGGCGACAAAGCAATGCTTGGGCGATCGCAATTCGCTGGCGCTGTCCCCCAGATAATCTGCCACCTCCTTCGCCCACCATTGTTTGATAACCCTCTGGAAGACTTAAGATAAAATCATGAATTTCAGCAGCTTGAGCAGCAGCAAAAACTTCTTCTTCTGTAGCTTCGGGTTTGGCGATGCGAATATTATTCATGATTGTGGTGTGGAAAAGAAAAGTTTCTTGTAGCACAACTCCCATTTGCGATCGCAAAGATTTCTGTGTTAGATGACGTAAATCATGATCGTCGATCGTAATTCTTCCATCACTAACATCATAAAAACGCATTAGCAAGTTAAATATTGTACTCTTACCAGCACCACTTGAACCAACAAATGCAACAAATTGACCAGCTTTTATACACAAATCAATTTCATGTAATTGGTGCTGTGCATTGTCATAACCAAACGATAAGTTCTCAAAGCAAATCTTTTTCTCAAACGATGTCAAAGCATGAGCATCAACAGCATCGACAATTTTAGTTGGATATGTCAGAATCTTATCGATTCGTTGCATCCCAATAGTAGCTCCCAGCCAGCGACCAATTCTTGTATTCACCAATTGGCCTAATAGATCGTACATACTATGAGAAATGGTGAAGAAAGTTATCCAAGCTCCTAGTGAAATGTTATTGGACAAAACATAAATTCCCCCAATTCCCATAACCCAAACATCAAGCAAATATGCAGAGAATTTTACTGAATAAGTAAAGAGAAGAAAGCTAAATACTGCTTCAGTTTTCTTGTCCTCAAGTTTTCTTAATTCGTTACTAAAATAGCTGGCAAATAAAGCTTGTAAACCGTATCCTGTAATCGTCGGTTGGGCGCGAATACCTTCGTTTACTGCATCGGTCATCAATGCGTTTTGGTTGATTGCCTCCAGTCCTCGCTCAGTCAGGTAATTCATCATGTAAAGCGTTATTGGCAGCATTACAACCATAGGTATGGCGCTAATTACTGCTAAAGAACCGCTAATATGAATCATCATGCCAAAGTTGACTAAGGTCATGACCATTTCGCCAACACTTCGGATCATTTCTTGACCTAAAATAGGCTCTATTTGGTAAATATCTACAGAGAAATGGGTTAATAAATCTCCCGATCGAGCCTGTTTATAAAAGCTTTGTGAAAGAGTTTGCAGTTTCACAAATAAGTCATATCGGATATCATTAGCAATCCGGCTAGAAAGTCGAGCAGATAAACGACTACCTAATAGATATGATCCAAAAGCTAAGGGTAGCAAGCTAGCTAATTGAATCGCTGAACTTACAAGAACAGACCCTCCTTGATCGATCGCAATACCTAGCTTTTGTGCAGCAATTATTTGGTAAGCAGGCATCCCCATCATGCAAATAGCACTAATGATGGCAATAACTACATAAGGAGACCAGTAAATCCAAACATATTTGAAGAACAAACGAAAACGACTAGCAAGTTCTTTAATCCATAAACTCCAATCAGCAGGGTTATTTTTTTCATCTTTCTGTGACAGTTCATATTCTTGCCAAGGTGAACTATCTTTTAGTTGCAATGAGGTTTCTTGAAGCTTTTGAGATGCAGGTATCCAGCGATCGATCGAGAGAAATTGAAGAAGCTGGAAAACTAACTGTGGGCGATTTGAGTTGTTAGTAAATGAGGAATCTGTATCCTCAAAATCCATTAGTTTGCTGGAAGATTTTTTCCCAAAGTAGCGTAAAATCCCCCAGCAACAAACACCTGCAAAACTTACAACTACTAATGCAGTCGTGTAAGGATGAATTAAACTGCTATTGTCAAGGAGCATAGTCAGCAGGAGAAGTTTAAGATTACTCATCATGAGTTTTCTGGTGGATTTGTCAGAAGATTTAAGTGATAGGAATCTTCACCACGAACTACGATACAAGGAATCTGGTTTCCGCTAAAACCTTTGATCTCAACATCAGGTTTGGCAAAACGAGCAACAAGACCAAAGCGGGTTCGGGAATCATTATTTCGACTGACACCATGCCAAATTCCACCTCTGGTGAAGCAATACTGACCTGCTTTCATTTCTATGGGTTCAATTCTATGAGGTGCGTTTTCTGGGTGCATTCGATCGGCTAACCTAAGTACGCTATCTGCATCAGTGAGATCGCATTCTCCTGCTTGTTCTAGGGCAGGAAGGTCAGCATCGTATTTGTGAGTTCCAGGGATAACTAGCAAACAACCAGTTTTCATTGTCATATCAGTTACAGCGATCGAAACATGAACACCTTTGATCCAACCATTAATAACATCAATATGCCAAATTTGACCAGTCTTTTCCACAATATGACCATCATGACCAGGCTCTCTAGAAATAGTTTCTGCCATCCAAAACAGAAGATTTGGCCCTAAGAAATCTGCCACATCATTTAAAACCAGAGGCTCTGTAGATAAGTCATACACTAACTTAGATGTTGTATGAGCAATCCTACGATCCATCACATTAGTTTGGATTGGAGAAGATGAGGTTTTTTGATCTTGATTTTGAGCTTCTCCAATAGCTTGATTCATGGCTTCACGTAAAGCCACTAAACTAGCAGTTTGACCAAGGGTAAATGGCCCAGCAAAACCTTCTTTCTCGAAAAAAGCGACTTTCCGATCGATTTGATTAAAGTCAGTTTGGCTAGTGCTAGATTTTCCAGAATATCCAGTAGTTTGCATCATTAAAAGTCTTCCTTTTATAAACGTGATCGTACAAAAATTCAGACGACATAATTTTATGCCTTTTTACAATTGCACTTCTATGAATTGCTATGAATGTAAATTACTCCTCTTTTTGCACCTTCAGCTTGATTGTTGTAATAGTAGGCATAATCATTACCGTAAATTGCCTCGATACTTGGCTTAATCCATTCAAATGTATAGTCTTGACCGTTATAGGAATCGTAACCCAAGTCAGGACGATCGGGAATTTTCCAGTCATGGATCGCAATAACTGGTTTTATTTCTGCTTCAGCGATCGCTTTTAATTCATCCAGCAAAGGTGTCTCAATATGGGAATGGGCATCCAGGTAAAACAAAATATTGCCATGATCTTGCTTCAGTAAATTCCTTAAAAGTTCGGGACTACAGCCCTCCATAATAGTAACATTAGTTGAATCTTTGAGATATTCTGTAGCTTCAGGAATATTTTCGGAATCTACTTCGATCGTATAGACTTGATTAGCAAGCTGGGCTAATTTTTTGGTTGTTCCTCCTAGAAAAGTTCCTGTTTCAATTATGGTGTTGATCTCAAATTTCTGAACCAGCTTTTTGATTTCTTCTTCTATATAGTAATCACCTTCAAAACCTGTCAAATTACGATCTATTTCTTCTTGAGTTCTGCGAGACTTTTTCATTTTTTAAACCTTCTATTTGCCACAGAATTGATTTTGCCTTAAGTTTAATTATTTGCAAAAGCAATTTCTTTAAAGAGTATACACTTTTTCCGAAGTAAATCAACCAACTTTTGTAAATATCTCTAAATTTTGATGTTTCTATCATGTAATACCAGAGATAAGACTTTCTCTAGCTTTAAAGGATCGACATCAGTTTGCCCATCACTGCTAACATTGTCTCCAAAAATATGCCAGTGTTTGTGTTTCATAAAGCTAGAGATAATTCGTGATGAATGATACCAGTATTCCTTGTTATAAATTTCCACAATACTGATTCCTGAATTGCAAAATATTTGATTGTACATCCCTGCTCCATGAGGCCCAAGAACAATCTCCGCCTCAGAAAAAGTCCTAATCTGTTCAGCTAAACTCATTTTTTCACAGTGTATAACCTCAAAGTTGTATTTTGTTAAAATCTGTAATATTTCCTCTTCGTTAACTATTCTTCTCGAAGATTGAGAACGAGAAATATAAATTCTTTTAGTGGGTAAACGGACATTTTTTTCATTTACAACTGAGGATAGCAATTTATTTCGGATCGCTAGAAAGTGTATTTTTTTAGGTCTACCTGGGTTTTCTGCTGCACGACAGAGGATCAGGTTTTCTACGATGATACTCTCCTCCTGAATTTGGATTGTTTGATTTTCTGGAATACCCAATAGTTTGAGAGAGTCAACAATATAAGGCGGTGAGTTATCAGGAATAATAAATTTTAAATTCTTTTTAACGCTGCTATCTAAAGATTCTATCAGAGCAAGTTTTGGTAAACAATCCATCAGCCAGTGGGCAAAGTTTAGGGTATAACTCCAATAAGATAAGAGCGATATGTATGTTCCTGAAAGGATATTACTATCGTTAAACTTCTCTTTTATTTGTTTTGCTTGGAAGTTGATATTTAATTTTTGCCCATCAACAGATTGGCGAATGATTTCCCGATCGGATGTAATCACTAATCCAGTTGGGTTGACGACTAAAGCATGAGGAATAGAACATCTAAATGTTTCGCCAATTTCATAATTTGTGACACAATGAAGATGATAAAATTGTTCTTCTCTACCAAAATTAGACCTTTCTTCAGGCGTGTATTGTAGCAGCTGCGCCCAGTCTTGAATGACATAGAGTAAGTCTTCTTCGATCGCGTTTGAAGGGTAATGAATCTGAGTTTCTAGAGGAGAAATAATCTCGAAATTCCATCCATTTTTTTTTGCTAATTCTTCGAGATTGTTGTTAATAGTAAGTTCTGGTGTTTCTTGAGAGTGAGATAGGGAAGATGTCATAATTTTTTTTACCTCTATATACTGTGAATGTTGGAATATTAGTCTGTTGACTAGGACGATCGATCTATTTTTAACTCATATACATTCCATAACCTCCAACTCAATCCAGAGAAACGTATATTTTTAATATCATTGCGGATAGCAGAAAAGGAAAGTGGATTGACTAAATGAATAAAAGGGAGATTTTCTTGGGCTAAAATTTGAGCTTGGGCGTAAATTTCCCGACGTTTGTCGTCATTCAACTCTTGACTACCTTGAATATAAAGATCGCTAATTTTCTGTTCCCAATCCTGAATAATTCGCCCTTTTAAGGGATCTCCATAAAACGTATTTTGATTGAAGGTATGAAGAGTACCATCAACTGACCAAATGTTACGAGTACTGTCTGGTTCAATATTGCCTCCAATAAAGTATAGGATATGTGCATCCCAATCAAGAGTGTTTAAAAGTTTGGTCATTAAAGTGTTGAAAGTTAGTAGTTGGAAATCAACGGTAATTCCAATGTTTGCTAAATCTCGTTTGATATGAATACCTATCTGGGATCTAATGCTGTTATCGTTACTGGTAATTAAGTTAAAGCGAACGAGATTACTGTCAGCATCTTCTAGTTTACCCTGGCTATTGTATTTGAAGCCTGCTTGCAAAAGTAATTGTTTTGCTCGATCGGGATTATAGTTGTAAACAGGCAACCCTTCTTTTGGAGAAATGTAATAGGGACTTTGCTTGTAGATGGGGGAATCATGAGGTGTACCCAATCCTTGAAAGATATTGTTGATCATAGTAGTTCGATCGATAGATAATGCGATCGCTTGGCGAAATTCCAGAGTATTAAACCAACGAGATTTGATCGGATCTACTACTGGTTTTCCATTGCGAGTAGCCTGATTTAAATTAAATGTAATGAAATGTGTAACCGCTGCTGGTCCACCATTATAAACGGTGAAATTTCCTCGTTTTTCTTCCCGCTTCATCAAGGCAAAAAAGTCAGGAGTAATGTTTACCATATCTAATCCACGCGATCGAAATTGCATCAAAGCGTTATCGGTCGAGCCGACAATTGGAATCACGATTCGTTCGATATAAGGTTGAGTCTTACCCTGAGAATCTTTGCGCCAATAATAGGGATTTCGCTCCAGAATAATTCGTTCCCCAGGCTGAAAACTTAAAAGGCGATAGGGACCGTTGGTAATAATTTTTTCTAACGGGGTATCTGTTCCCCAAATTGATAAAAATTTTGGTTTTTGCTCTCTTTTAGTAACATTAACTGTATCTTTTAAAGCGTGTTTTGGTAAGAGATTAACGTCTCCGATATAGCGTAGTATGGGAGTAAAGGGTTCTGGAGTAATAAATTCTACCTGATAATTGTTAACTTTTCGCACTTGGGGGAATTGACCTTTCTGACCAATCCGTAAAATATCTCGTACATTATTAGGAATATTTTCATTAAAATATATTTCGTTGAAACTGAAGACGACATCATCTGCTGTCAGTGGTTCTCCATCTGACCATTTTACATCTGGTCGTAGAGTAAAAATTATACGTTGTCGATCGCCCGAAATCTGCCAAGATTTTGCTATTCCTGGTTCTAGTTTTCCTGTTTCACCATTTTGGGTAATCATTCCTTCGTAGATCAAGCCTAGTACTGCGTGAGGGTCAAGGCTAGTTACAGGATTAAAAGTTTCTGGATCGTTGCGTTCACTACTAACAAGACGCGGAATCTGAGTCGCTTTAGTGGTCAACAAAGCAGAGTTACAACCTTGAATGACAATAACTATTGCTATTATCCCAACCAGCAATTTTCGCCATCCGATCCATTTTTTCAACTGACTTAGACTTAGATACATTCGAGTTGTGTAAGTAGGTAGATGTAAATAAAGTGAAAACCAATGCGGGCAAGATGCCCGCGCCACAAACAAGCTGTAACTCTTGTGGGGTGGGCATCCTGCCTGCCCCATCCCAAAATAACTATTATCACTTTATTTAGTAATCTTAGATAATTGCCAGTAATTCAGCGATCGCTTGATGATTTGGATTTAGTTGCAATGCTTGTTGGAGAGCAATTCTAGAAGATTCTAGCTGATTTTGGTGAATTTTAGCTCCTAACTGAATTGCTTTTTGGTAATAAGTAATTGCTCGATCGAGTTTACCTATTCGTAACAGTGCTTCACCGATTAAGCACTGAGTTTCAGGCACAAACGGAGCCATTTGTAAAGCTATTTCCAGATATTTAAGTGCTTGCTCAATGTGATTTTCTTGTAACAATACCCTCCCCAGACTTAAGTAAGAATCAAAAAGTTGTGCCGTCAATCCAACAACTCCCTGAACAGGTTGTAATGATTTGTCTAAAAACATATTTGCTGAAGCAAAAAAGTCTTGCAGTGCGGGTGGCAAGATTACCTGAGTTTTGGGTTTTTGCTTTTCCAGTATCTCCTTTAGTTTTGTGTAGGAATAACCTAGATTTGCAAGCAAATCTTTTCCCAAAAATTCTAAGTAATTGTTAGCAGATTGCCAGATAATTGGGTTTTGTAAATTTTCTTGCCAGCGATCGCCATTTTGATTCATCGGCTTGTTCTCCTGATAAATCATAGATCGATCGCCAAATTGCCATTTTTCTGCTTCGGAATCCCCGTAACTAATGATTCCTGCATCAAAAGGAACATTGAGGAAATTACAAACTCTTTCGATTTCTATTTCGGGATTAAGCAGCAAATTCTCATATTGTAAAACTAAACTGTTGTTCTGTAAGTCAAGCATCCCTTTGGCAATCAGGCTTGGTGCTCTCAGCAAATCA
Organism: Floridaenema aerugineum BLCC-F46; assembly: GCF_041929345.1. Taxonomy (NCBI): domain Bacteria; kingdom Bacillati; phylum Cyanobacteriota; class Cyanophyceae; order Aerosakkonematales; family Aerosakkonemataceae; genus Floridanema; species Floridanema aerugineum. The sequence goes on along the minus strand of NZ_JBHFNQ010000170.1, from coordinate 57,544 downwards.
CCTTGATAGTACTGAATTCTCCACCAATTATCCTGAATAAAAGTGTTAAAGATAGAACAAAGAATCGCTAAGGGATTTCTCAGCAATAGGATATACTTAGCTTCGGGAAAAGTTCTGTATAATTCCGGGACAATGTAATAGTATCTTGGAGTTTTATCTAAGAAATATCTCTTCCCGGAAGTTTGCAGCAATCCTTCATATAAATGCAAATTCATTTGTCGAACTGCTTGAAAATAAGCATCTTCACCTTCTGGATGCAAATTCAAGAAGTTATCCATTGCTCTTTTACTATTCTGAATACTATATTCAGCTTGGTATCCATCCCTACGCATTGCATAAAGGGGATGTAACATAATCCAAGGTTCAGATAGAGTATAAATTTCTCGATGAGTTCCCAAAATTCGCTGAGTCAAGGTAGAGCCAGCACGGGGTTGAGAAATTAAGAATATTAAGTTTTTTTGGGAAAAAGCAGTCATTGAAAAAACCTTAAACTTTTTCTAGTCAAGTATTTTTGGCCTTTGTAGGGGCGAAGCATTCGGACGACCATTTTTGGCTCAAAGCCTAGATTTTCTGTCCGAATGCTTCGCTCCTACTGTTAACTCGCACCGTCGGTAGTTACTAACTCAATCTATCTCTGATTCAACTTATTATAAGTAGATGAATCTCCTTTAATTGCCTTACTTGTTGTGCCATTTATGCCGATCGGTAAATCACCGACAAGAGTTACTCGCTGAACGCGACGCGGTTGACTACCAAAATCATTGATTCCATAATGTTGCGTGACTCGATTATCCCAAAAAGCAATATCACCTTCTTGCCAACGCCAGCGCACAGTATTTTCAGGACGAGTAATATAAGACTGAAATAATTGCAAAATCTCCCTAGATTCACTCACAGATAAATCTTGAAACTGGCGGACAAAAGCACCAAGAAGCAAACCTCGTTCGCCTGATTCTGGATGAATACAAACAACTGGATGTAGGGTTTGATATTCAGTTGAAATAAACACTTTTTCAAATTCTTTTCGGTTCTCTGATTTACTCACAGTTGCAGCTGCATAATCAGTATAGGTATTGCTATGAACAGCCCAAAGTTGTTCGGCTAAAATACGTAATGGTGCAGGTAAATCTTCATAAGCTGTCACAGTATTAGCCCACATTGTATCTCCCCCTACTCGAGGAATTTCAACTCCTCGTAAAATTGAAGCGTAAGGAAGGCGATCGATAAATGTTACATCACTATGCCACTGATTAGTACGATTTTCTATGCGTCCATAATCGAAATCAAAAATTTCTGGGTAGCCTGGGAGGGAAGGTATAATTGGGTGTGCATTAGTGAGAGTTCCAAATCTTTGAGCGAAGGCAATTTGTTCGCTTGCATCGAGGTGTTGTTGGCGAAAGAAAATCACTTTATGCTTGATTAATGCTTGGCGAATTTCCTGAACTGTTTCATTGCTGAGAGTCTGCTTTAGAGACAGTCCGACAATTTCCGCCCCAATACGTCCAGCAATAGGAGCAATATCAAAGTTTTGATATCCTGCTGTTTGTAACTGTGTAGTTGTTTTAGCTTGAGTTGTTTTGTTCATTAATAATAACTCCTATTTGATGCTAATCTTTACGCCAATAAAGTTCTTCACAATATTGGATGTATTCGTTTCTCTGAATGTTGCCAAATGAAAACCAGGCAATATAACTGCGTAGTTCTTCGCAAGGCAAAGTTGTAATATCTTTAATGTACAAAACTTCTTGAGATTCCCAATTCAAAATATTAGTTGCTAGCAACCCGTAAAATGCTTCTTCCCAAGAATTAGCAGTTACATTAGATTTATGATGTGTAATCTTTGTATTCATTGATGAACTACCGGGACTGGTGCTTGCTAAAGCATGAATAATATCCATTGTCTGAGTTCGATATAAATCATCTGCTTTCACTATATTTGGATTGGTTTTATTCCGTAAACACCACTCCTTAATAATTAAGATGGAAAGTCGATCGGACAACATACCGATCGAATTAAGTCCCACTCCTAAATTATTCTGCACTTTAGACCGATCGTACTGGGGACGATTTAAATTTTTGTAGTTTGCGATCGTACTGTCTTTCAAATTAGCCAACTTAGCTGAAAAATCCGGCAGAAACTTCTCTAAAGGAATGATATCAGATGGTAATCTAACAGCATCCAAAAGCTGATAACTTTCAACTGTTAATCTTTGAAAATACTCTACTAACTGTTGTTTCATGTATAAGCTTTTATGGTAGGGGACTTGATGACGTAAGCTGTTGGACAAGGATAATGTAAAGCTTGAATTTGAATGTTTTTCTCTTCAAAAAATCGATCGGCCCCCTGTGCTTCTGACCATTGATGATAGGCGTATTCGTCAAACACTACAATCCCACCAATAGATACGCGATCCCAAAATGCACTCAAGGCGTTATAAGTCGGATTTTGTAAGTCTAAATCCAGATACAAACAAGATATCTTAAAGCCCGGTCTTTTCGCTACAAATTCTTGAGCAACTTGGGAAATATCACCTTTAATCAGATCGTAGCTACTGCGATCGAATCCAGCATTAATAATTAGATCGTGAACGAATCTTTCTGCGCCTTCGTCATGCTGATAACCTCTTACCTCAAATAAACCTTTCATAGAAGCTTTGTCTTGTCCAGATAAAGAATTCAATAAAGCTTCCGTGTCAAAATAGTCAAATCCGATCACTTTCTTCAAAGCATTAGGCGATAGAATCTTTTTCAGCTTTAGCCACGTTAACATCCCACTTCCTCGATAAACTCCCGCCTCCACAATGTCACCTGGTACATTAATAATTTTTTCAAAAATCAAGGTTCGCGCAACTAACTTTGCCAGTATCTTAGTATCTTCACTAAAAATAAATTTTTCAAAAGCATCATAAATTTCACTTTGCTTTTTCGTCCTTGTTTCTAAAGTAATTGAGCTAACGAAATCCGATCGCTGTTCCATCTGATTTTGAGCATCATTCATAGAAGTTTTCCCTGATTTTTAGTAAGAGAATTTTTACAGAGTTGCCTGAATAATTAAACTGAATTTTTTCTCATTTTAGAGGTCTGGATTTTCGATCGCTCTCAAACAACCTAATCCTACATCTCTCCCCAAATTTACAGCATAGCTTGTCACAAGACCTGAAGGTTTTCTGTCATTAATACAAATTCGTTCTCCTGTTGGTAAACCAAAAATTGCTACATTATGCCGCAGTCCTTGACTATTTAAAAACGACAGCGTAGCTTCACACATCTCCTCTGTACGAGCACTGAGTAAAATAATAAAATCTTTTTCAGAAATTTGTTGCCAAAATTCTTTTACTCCTGGTAGTAATAGCTCGCCATTCTCTTTATAACCGTTATGTTTAACGATAACACCATCAATATCAATTAACCAAGTTTTTGGTAAGCAACTTAATACTAATTCCGTCATTTCACTGCCTCCTCCAACCAAAACAACCCGTTATAAAAACTAGCTATAATTGAATCGTAGTCATCTTTTACATATCCTGATAACGATAGCCAAATAAGAGCGTGCAATAGCCGAATCACAGCAATTTTAGGAGAAAATGCTTCTAAAAATATCGATTCTAAATCTTGCCAACCGTTACTTTCTATACTAATATCAATACATTTATCAGTCATTTTAAGTTGAAATTGGCGACGATTAAATAAATCATAATTTCCCACCACTGAATAGTATAGTTTTGCCCAGTCATACATGGGATCGCCATAGAGCAAACTTGAGCCAAAGTAACCCCTGGGATCGATTAGCCAAACTTTACTTTGAGCGTCTACAAGCATATTAGAAAAAGTCGGATCTCCATGAACGATCGCAAATTCATCCACTTGAATTTCCTCAATTAATTGAGCAATTAATCCTTCATATTGGGGATGAAAAGGATTACGACACAGACGACCATTAACCTGAATTGTTGGTTGGTCAAAATAAGGAATTAGTTGGGCAACACTCAAGATTCTACTGTAAGTTTTCTCAACATATACATCTGTTAAAATTTCTCGATCGCTCGGCTTTCGATCGCAACTGTGAAGCAAATTTAAACTTTGGAAAATATTAGTTAAAACTTTGACTTTTTCCTGAAAGTTAACCTCTAAATTAAAAGGATGCTTTCCCTTAATTTGCGAGATAGTCATCGGGTTATCAGAAATCAAAGTAGGTACACTATTAAATCCAAATGAGTGGACAGCACGATACCAATTAAGTTCTCTTTCAATTAATGGTTCAAACTCCTTTAATCTGGCTTTTTTAATTACGCGATCACCGACTATTTCAACTGAGTTAAAAAACCGACTAACTAAGCTATTTTGTTGATACTTAGCAATGTTATCTAGAGTTCCTAATTCATGGGTTTTATCAAGAAAAATTTCGTTGAACTGTATGGGCTGTTGAGCCAGCCAACGGACACATTCTCCTGATTCTGGAATATCTTTTAGTGCTGCTTTACTGTTAAAGACAAAGAATCCTGCAACTCCTCTTTCTGTTGAAGCTTCTTCTAACAAATTTCCCGAATCATCATAAGACCACCGACATTTAAAAGAACGGCTGAGCCCAATCCAGTTTTTCCCCTCAATCTTACAATTAGGAACCTCTTCAAATAGTAAGTCACACCAGACTAATAAGAATGGAGTATCATCGGGAATGTAAATTAAAGCTCGATCGACTCCTGATAGTGTTCCTTTGGTTTTGGCTCTAATTAACTGCACCGGAACTTTAGGTGGAAAAACTTGTATATATTTTTCTATAACTTCATAGAAATGATCTCCTATAACCAAAAATTGTGCTAATGGAAAAACATCAAATAAATGATATATCAGTGGTTGACCTGCAACCGAAACTAAACACTTAGGTTTATTCCAAGTGTAGTGTTTCAATCGAGTTCCTTTGCCACCTGCCTGAGCAATCACCCAGGAAATTTTCCCTAGTTCCACAACTTATCCTTCATGATCTCAACATTCTTTTTTTACTGAAATGAACTACCGTTAGTACCTGGTAATTCAACGATTAGTCTAATCTTTGAACTTTTTCCGTACTTAAGTATAATAAATTTCTTTTTTAAAATCAAGAGGAAGAAGCTAGTAATCAAGAACATAAATAACTAAAGTTAGTCATGCCATAGATTAATCGGAGATTTCTTCAGTTTCTTTCCTTGCCAATCTCTGAATGTATCAGTATTTTAGGCTTTTTTGCTATAAGTATAGCTACTATATTTTTTTCTTAATAAAACTTAACGAATGTCCCTGAAGAAGATTCGGCTGCTCGTTAAAATATGTAAAGTTATTTGAACTTTACTTGATCAAATTGTTTTTCTACGTTAACTTACTATTTGTCAATCGTTCTGTTAATCTCATTTTATAGTTGATGTAAAAAACTAAAATATGCTTGTTTTGTATAATTTGCAACAACTGTATATAGCATTTCTCATACCAGTGAAGTGTAGGAGATATGGGTAAAACGATCCTGCTATAAAAATATAAAAAGTGCATTTATAAAAGGTGCATTTACCCAAGGTGGGGAAAGATTGTATGGTGAGGAGAAAGTAGGAGTTTTTGCATCGTGGTTAATAGTTTTGATGAGTGGTCTAGGCTTAAAGAAGTAGTTGTTGGTTCTCCTATACACTACGATACTCAGGATTTAGAACTGTCTTTTAAGGTCTTTTTTCATGATGTCGCTTACTCATCTTTTTGTTATCCTTACTATCAGAGTAACGAAAACGGTGGTAGCAAGGATAAAAGTGTTTCGCAAGAGAACTATCAAAGCAGTCAAACTTTTGCGACTCACACCCTCAAGAAACAGTATCTAGAGGAACTGAATGAGGATGTGGAGGAACTAGTTAGTACCTTACAACAATTGGATGTAAAAGTTCATAGACCGATTCCCTTAACTCGATCGATCAGATTTGAAACGCCCTATTGGAAAGCTGATTGTATCCCGGCTTTAAATATTCGGGATCAAGCGATCATTATGGGCAATGAAATTTTAGAAACACCACCCCAAGTGCGGGCTAGATATTTTGAAAATGATTTGCTCAAGCCAATCTTTTACAAATATTTTGAACAGGGGGCAAAATGGACAAATATGCCCAAGCCCATTATGACGGATAGATCCTTCGACACCTCTTATATTTCGGGTCAAAATGTACCAGCAATACAGGAAGTTTATCCACAGAATGAATCGGAATTTGATATTGGCTACGAGATCATGTTTGATGCTGCCCAGTGCATCCGGTTTGGGAAAGATATCCTAATTAATGTAGCTACCAAAAACCATTACTTAGCTTATCAGTGGTTGCAACGTCATTTTGAAGGTAAATTTAACTTCCATTTGCTATATCAGTTTGCGGATAATCACATTGATAGCATTATTTTGCCCTTAAAACCTGGTAAGCTTTTGCTACGTAACCCTCAGTTTTTCGATCGCCTACCAGAACCCTTAAAAAAATGGGATATCATCTATCCACCGGAACCAACAGAGAATATTTTTCCGACTTATGATGATGATGATTTGATCCTGACTACAAAGTACATCGATCTGAATGTGTTGTCTGTTGATGAAGATAAAATTATCGTCAATTCTCTGTTTCCAGAATTGATTAAAACTTTAGAAAAGCACGGGTTTACTGCTATCCCAGTACAGCATCGACATCGGAGAATTTTTGGGGGCGGTTTCCACTGTTTCACTCTTGATACTGTTCGCGAAGGCTCCTTGGAAGACTACTTTAGTTAACGTTCAGATATGTTGGTTTCTATTATCTCTCTTGTTTTTACTGCGGTTTTGCTGATTATCATCGGAGCCGTTTTTCTAACTCCTTTTCCTCACTGGCCTACTTACTTTAAAATCTGGCATCATATTATTTTCGATCGAGAACCGTCTATTGGTTTTAAAGATAGACGTAAGCAGGCTTTTTATCTCCTAAATTATGCGATCAAGCTACCGTTCATTGCTTTATGTTGGTGCTTGGATGACTTGTTATTTCCTCAGTATCGACAGCAGGTGATTCGCACTCCTGTTTTCGTTGTCGCTCAACCCCGCAGTGCTACGACATTTTTGCATCGCACCCTTGCATCTGATGAGAAAACGTTTTTTGGCATTCGGTTGCTGGAATGGCGCTATCCTTCGATACTATTGCAAAAGCTATTTCAGGCAACTGGTTTTTTGGAGAGAATGAGCCAAGTTAATTATTGGGGAAATAGTGACCAAGCTAAATTCGCAGAAAAAATGCACTACAGCTATCTCAATGATTATGAAGATGATGGTTTTTTATTTGAAGAGTGCTTTTTTCATCAGTTTTATGTGATTAATCGGTTTCCTTATCCTAAGTTGTTGGATAGTTTGAATAACTTTAGCAAGCTTTCCCAAAAAACTCAGGAGAGGATGTTACGAACTCAATATCAGGTAATTCAGAAAGTTCTGTATTTGCGGGGGGGAAATCTGATTTACATCTCAAAAGATAATGAGTGTTGTCAGCGATTGGAAATGATGCGTTCTTTGTATCCCGATGCTTTGTTTATCACAATTACTCGCCCTTCGGAAAGGTTCATGAACTCCTATATAACGCTAATTAACCAGTCAGCTTACTGTAAGTCGGGAGTTAATGTTAGCCAAATTCCTGATTGGGAGTCAATGCAACGATCGGTCAGAGTAGAAGCCGCCAATCAAACAATTCAGTTTTTTGAAGGTTTGCCTGAAAAGCAAAAACTTTGTTTCTCATTCGATCGCTTAACTCAAAATATTAAAGATTCGGTAGAACTCGTCTATCGCTATCTAGGTATTTCCCTAACCCCGGAACAAATCGAATATTTGGAGAATTTAGATACTCAACAAAATCTCCGAGATGCAGGTTACAAAACAGGGAATGAGCAATTTCAAGAGTTTGAATTTTTTGATCGCTTTGCTGCTGAGGTGGACAAAAATCACGCTGCTTTGTTGCAGTCAGGTAACTTAATCAAGTAGCCGATCATGGAGACGAAACAAACAGCCAAAATCTTAAGGGAATGGTTTGAAAGTTGGGCAAAAGATGACATCGAAACTGTGATTAATGGTTTGTCAGAAAATGTCATTTTTTATGCTCCTCAGAATGAACATAACAAAGCGATTCCTTATCTTGGCAAAAGAGTGGGTCGTCAGGCGGTAAGATCAGCTTTTGAAATCCGGGCGCAAACAACGCAACTATTGGATTATCAGTTGTTGGAGTTCATTGTTGAAGGCAATAAAGCCTGCATTATTTCCCGTACCCAAGAGATATGTAAACAAACCGAGCAAATTTTTGAAATTGAAGATGCCCAATTTATTGTCTTAGATGAAGAAGGCAAAATTTCCTCTTGGAGTTTCTACTTCGATCCGAATCCAGAAGTAGCTGCATTTACAGCTAACTTGGATACAGAATTAATTCAGGCTGTGCAGAATAACCAACTTTCTATTGTGCAATCTTTGTTAGCGATCGGTGCAAATGTCAATGTCAGAGATAAAGTTGCTAAAGGTGGCTTCACACCATTAATGATCGCCGCACAGCAAGGGAATGCAAAGATGGTAAGGCTGCTTTTAGATTCGGGCGCTGACCCTTATATGCTTGATAGTGCTTCTGGGGATTCAGTATTACACCAAGCTTGTCAAAGCGGAAGCATAGAAGTAATAAAGCTTTTGATTGAAGCTGGCGCATTTGTCAATGTGGTGAGTGCAAAGGTAAACCATGCAACCCCTTTACACTATGCTTTGCAACATGGACATTTTGCCTGTGCAGAGGTTTTAGTTGATGCGGGTGCGGACTTAAGTCTGACAGATGAGATGGGGGTGAAATGGATTCGTTAAAGCTATTGCAATCCTTTAAACTGGGAGATTTAGAGTTACCCAATCGTATGGTAATGGCTCCGTTAACCCGCCGACGGGCTGATTATCATCTTGCGCCGACTCCCCTGAATGCTCTCTATTATGCTCAACGGGCTGCTGCGGGGTTAATCATTAGCGAGGCTACGCAAATTTCTTCCCAAGGTACCAGTTTGCCACGAACGCCAGGAATCTACAGTCCAGAGCAAATAGCGGGGTGGCAACTGGTAACGCAAGCAGTTCATGATCGAGGCGGTCGCATTTTTCTGCAACTATGGCATGGTGGAAGATGTTCTCATCCGTCTTTGCAACCTCAAAATGCTTTACCTGTAGCGCCTAGTGCGATCGCTCCAAATGAGGAAAAAGCATTAACCGCTACCGAGGAAGAAGTAGACTTTATTATCCCCAGAGCACTCTTGACTTCAGAAATTCCTGGGATTATCGATCGATATCGTCAAGCCGCCAAAAATGCAATGCAAGCAGAAGCTGATGGTGTAGAAATTCATGGTGCCAGCGGTTATTTGCTAGATCAATTCCTCCAAGATAATAGTAACCATCGAACCGACGCTTATGGAGGCAGCATCGAAAATCGAGCTCGTTTACTAATAGAAGTGACAGCCGCTGTGATTGAGATATGGGGATCGGAGCGGGTAGGCGTGCGCTTGTCTCCTAGTAGCACATTCCAAGATATGAATGATTCTAACCCAGAAGCTTTATTCAACTATGTAGTCACTCAACTTAATTCATTGAACCTAGCTTATTTACATATTGTCGAACCCCGAATTAAAGGAAGCCATGACGATTTCAGCGTTAAGAAAATAGAACTTGGCGTGCAACATTTTCGACCTTTATATCACGGCACATTAATCACAGCAGGAGGTTATACAAAGGAAACTGGAGAATCGATTCTTGTCCAGGGTGATGCCGATCTAGTGGCTTATGGTCGATTATTTATTGCTAATCCTGATTTGCCGAAACGCTTTGCCCTTAATGCTCCTTTGAATGTTTACGATCGCTCAACGTTCACGGGTGGAGACGAACGAGGCTATTTAGATTATCCATTTTTAGAGAAATCGGAATAATTGCCATGATTAAATTTGTTGGTTAAGTGAGGTGGATTGTGATTAATCAAGTTTTGCTTGGGCTATTAGTTTTATTTGCATCGGGACTGCTTTTTTGGATTTGGGAACTTCTCGATCCATTAAAGTTGGTTGAATACCGTTCTCGGTTTTTCAGAGAATTTGGTGCTGCTATGATTTCTGCGGTCTATAGCATCATTCTTGCTTACTTTTTTGTGGCGATTGTCAAGCTAACTATTTCTCCATCGCTGATGGATTTTATCGGCTGGACAGGATTATTATCTTTACCTTTGTGGGTGCGATTATTTATTGCTTATTTTTTGAAAGATTTTAGTTTTTATGTCACACACTGGATTAAGCATAAAAATAGTATTTTGTGGTTAACGCATAATTGGCATCATTCTATCGATCAACTTTGGTGGTTAGCTGCTCAACGAGAAAGTTTAACAGATGTGCTGCTTTTTAAGGTAGGATTTCTCACTTTTCCATTGCTAGGCATTCCCCCAGAAGTCATGGTTTTTGTTGGCATTCACTATATTATTCACGACAACTGGATTCATTTGAATGTTAAGTGGCAACCCTGGATGAAGTTTATTGAGTGGTTTTATGTTACGCCTAGAGTTCATTCTATTCATCATACAGAAACAGGTTCAGTAACTAAGAACTTAGGTGCTCTTTTTACGGTATTCGATCGCTTTTTCGGCACTTATATCGATCCTGATACAGTAACCCTAGAACAGATTCAATTTGCATCAGGCGACAATGCACTTGTTACACCCCGAAAAATTATTGGGGTTTAGTTTTTCCAAAGAAGAATCAATGTCGGGAGGTAAGAGTGATTATACAAGTAATGATTGGTTGGTTAGCCACTTTTGTAACGGGCGGATTAGTTTGGTTTTTTTCAGAAAGAATCGACCCGTTACGAGATATTAAATATGCAGAACAATTCTTAAAAGAGTTTGGTGCAGCAGTTATTTCAATATTCTTTACAATCATTCTTGCATATCTTTATGGTAATCTTATTATTACACTGATTCCTGCCTCTTTTAGGGAGTGGTTAAGTAGTTTTGGTTTGCTTTCTCTGCCCTTATGGGTGCGGTTAATTTTGGCCTATCTGATTAAGGATTTTTGTTATTATGTAGCCCATTGGTGTATGCACTACAACAAATTTCTTTGGCAAACACACTTGTGGCATCATTCCATTCAACAATTATGGTGGCTTGCTGCCCAAAGAACTAGTTTTACTAGTCGGTTTTTATTTCAAGTAGGTTTTCTGGCTTTTCCCCTTTTGGCTATTCCCCCGGAAGTGATGTTTTATCTGGGATTAACTAGTCCTCTGCATGAGAACTGGACTCATTCAAATGTAAAGTGGCGTTCTTGGATGGGAATGTTGGAATGGATTTTTGTTACGCCTCGGTATCATAGCTTACACCATACGCGAGTAGGGGCTTACAATCTGGGTAGCTATTTTACTATTTTCGATCGCCTATTTGGAACCTATCTCGATCCAGAATCTATTAATCCTGATGAGCAAACATTTGGCATAAACGATGAGCCAATAACCTGGCAAAAAGTGATCGGTATTTAGTTTTTAAACTCGGAAGAAATATGGTTTATTTTGGAGTAGGGTGTGATGCAATATAGAAAGCTTGGTGATAGTGAACTATTAGTTTCTGAATTATGTTTAGGAACGATGAATTATGGAAAACAAAATACTTTAGAGGAAGCGAAAAATCAATTAAGCTATGCTCTCGATCAAGGAATTAATTTTATTGATACTGCGGAAATGTATCCCGCTCCTACCTGTGCAGAAACTCAAGGTAAAACCGAGGAATATATAGGCAAATGGTTAGTCACTCAACCACGCGATCGAGTAATTTTGGCAACTAAAATCGCAGGGCCTTCTGGTGGACAAACTTTGCCAATAACCTGGATTCGGGAAGGTAAAAATCGCATAGATCGAAAGAATATTCAAGAAGCAGTAGAAGGTAGTCTTAGACGACTCCAAACAGATTACATTGACCTTTACCAAATTCATTGGCCCGATCGATATGTGCCGTTATTTGGTGCTCCTGATTACGCTCCTAATTATGAGCGGGAAACTGTAGCGATCGCAGAACAGTTAGAAGCCTTTGGCGAGTTAGTAAAAGCCGGAAAAATTCGCTATTTAGGAGTTAGTAATGAAACTCCTTGGGGCGTATGCGAGTTTTGCCATCTAGCCCGACAATTGGGATTACCTAAAATCGTTTCCATTCAAAATGCCTTTAATTTAACCAATCGAGTATTTCAAATTCATTTAGCAGAAGCCTGTCGGTTTCATAAGGTGGGATTAATGGCTTATAGTACCCTAGCTTTTGGTCATTTAACGGGAAAATATCTCTCTCAAATCCCAGCAGGATCGAGAGTCGATTTATTCCCACAATTTGACAAACGCTACCGAAAACCTCACTTTCAAGAAGCAGTAAAAGCTTATGTGGATCTTGCCGATAAAAATGGGTTGACACCAGTGCAGCTAGCGTTAGGTTTTGTGCGATCGCGCTGGTTTGTCACTAGTGTTATTATCGCAGCTTCTACTATAGAGCAATTGCAAGAAAATATAAATTGTGTAGATGTTGTATTAAGCCCAGAAATTTTGACTGAAATCGATCGCATACACGCTCGATATCCCAACCCAGTTCCCTAATAGACATCTCCAACAAATAATCTCAAAGGCAGGCAGGATGCCTACCCCACAAAAGTTTTTGGAGATGTCTAATTATCATTCTAAATTTTGAGAAGAAATCTATGAACTTACTTAATAATCCAGCCGCTTGGAAAGGCGACGAACTACTCAAATCTAAATACTGGAACTACCACCTAAGCCCAAAGGAAATAGGAGAAATTGAATCAATTCTCGACAATCTTAAAACATCCAATAAAGAAGCCATTAAGTTTAACCAACTTCAAAAAACCTTAATTGATATTTCCGAAGAATTAGAGAATGGCAGAGGAACTGTTTTATTAAAAGGTATTCCTGTCGATCGATATTCAGATACAGAACTCGCTGAATTTCACCTAATTTTATGTCAGCAAATGGGTATTCCCATTCGCCAATCAGGTTTAAATTGGGATTCCCATAAGCGAGAAAAAACTCAATTTGTTACTTACATCAGAGCCGAAGCTAGTTCTTCGGAAAATGGTAAACAGTCTACAGACGCATTCGGCTTTCATACCGATCGCTATGATGTACTCAGTTTACTCTGCGTTAGACAAGCGCGAATTGGTGGAGAAAACCGTTTGGCAAGTGCCATTACCATCTACAATGAAATGCTGCAATCTCATCCTGAAATAGCCGAAAGTTTGTTTCAGGAAATACCCTGGGTTTATGAAGGAGAGGGAGGCTGGATCAACTATCCTATATGGCAGATTCACAAAGGTAAATTTACCACTCAACTTTCCGGTACTTATGCACGTTTGAGCCAATTTATTGAAGGCGCACCTCGACTTAGTGAGCAACATAAACAAGGTCTAGATTTATTACAAACCATCGGGAGCGAAGTTGGCACAACTTTCAAATTAAAACCAGGAGATTGGCTGATGGTAAACAATCATTTGGTTTATCATGCTCGTGCTTCCTGGGAAGTTGAATTAGGAGATTACGATCGCCTACTGCTCAGAGTTTGTTTTTCGCCTCGTAATAGTCGAGAATTACCCAATACTAACCCATTCAAATGTATTTGGCGATCGGTAGAAGCAGGTCAGCCCAGAGGTGGTTATTTACCTAATTATCACCTGCCCCCAGACCAACCTATTAACTCGACGTTATCAGAAAAGGAGGCTTATTGGTTAGATCGTTATCTCAAAGTTAGATGGGTAGGAGCAGAGCAAATAAAGTAGAGGATTTTTATGAAAACAGAATTTAAAACAGTGTCAAATCAATCTAATGAAGAAATGGCTACTTTAGCCAATTGTGCAGCCGCCTGGAAAGGAGATGAATTACTAAATTCGACCTACTGGAATTATCAATTGACTTCTGTGGAAGTTGAGGAAATAAATAAGATCCCCGACTTCTTGGAGAAGTCGGGGATCTTAGACAATCTAAACCAATTTAATCAACTCAGCAAAACTTTAGCTGGTGTTTGTGAAGAATTGGAAAATGGCAAAGGAGCCGTTCTCTTAAAAGGATTTCCTGTCGATCGCTATTCAGAAGAGGAAATAGCTAAAGTTTACCTAGCAATGTGTAGACTTATGGGAATGCCAATCAGAGAATCTAATTCAAACTTTGATTCCCCTAAGAGAAATCAAACCCAATTTATCACTTATATCAGAGCAGAAGCAGCTGATTCAACTCAAGAAGGAAAACAGTCTAACGATGCGTTTAAATTTCACACCGATCGCTGTGATGCTAATAGCTTACTTTGTATTAGACAAGCCAGAACAGGAGGAGAAAACTACTTAGCTAGCGCCATTACAATCTATAACGAAATGCGTCAATCTCATCCCGATATTGCAGAAGAATTATTTCAGGAAATTCCCTTTTTCTTTGAAGGAGAAAAGAATTGGACTACCTACCCTTTGTGGTGTATTCACAAAGGCAAATTTACCACCCAATATTCCAGTGCTTATGTTTCGTTAAGCCAGTTAATTCCCGATGCTCCGCGACTTACCGAAAAGCAAAAGCAAGGGTTAGAACTTTTACAAGAAATTGGTTTAAGAGTAGGAATAAAAATCAGGGTAGAGCCAGGTGATTGGTTAATTACTAACAATCATGTTATCTATCACTCTCGAACATCTTGGCCTATTGAAGGAGGACAATACGATCGATTACTTTTACGCGCTTGGTACACCCCATTTAATAGTCGAGAACTACCCAACACGCCATCATTTAAAACCTTTTGGGGAGCGGTAGAAGCCGGAAAACCAAAAGGAGGTTTTTTACCAAATCATCCCACACCCCCAGACCAACCAATTACCGAACCTTTATCAGAAAATGATGCCTACTGGCTAGCTAAATATATGAAAGGAAGATGGAGAGGAGTTGATAACATTAAATGATATACCAGCAAAGAAACTTCAACATTCATCATATCCAAACATTCCCCCATCAACATTGCTATGGCATGGGACTTGGCGTGATTATTTTAGATGAACAATACCCCGGATTTCCTGGTGATACTCGTAACGCTAGTGCCTATCCGTTTCCGATTCAATATGAAATTGCTGAAGGTTTGGATGGGAAAGAATTACTGTTTAATACTGATAAAACATCTTATCTCGCTCCCATTCAAAAAGCAGCAAAGAAATTGGAGAAAATTGGGTGTCGCGCGATCGCAGGAGAATGCGGTTATTTCGCCTATTTTCAAAAGGAAATTGCAGGCTATGTTAAAGTTCCTGTTTTCATGTCCAGCTTATTACAAGTGCCTTTGGCACAAAATTTGATTGGCAATAATCAGGTTGTTGGTATCATCGCCTTCTCGAAAAATGTTTTAACATCAATTCATCTAGAAGCTGTCGGTATTCAACCAAACAGCAATTATGTGATTGAGGGAATTATGGAGTCGGGGATTTGTCCTGAAATTACTAATCTTTATATGAATCCCGATCCATTATCACGAGGAGCAAACTATGAGAGAATTGAGCAAGAATTGACCGAACTAGCTGTTAATTTTTATCAGCGTTACCCGCAAATGGGAGCCTTACTTCTAGAATGTTCTGGAACTCCACCCTTTGCGCGATCGATCCAACAGGCGATTCGTCTTCCGGTTTTTAGTTGGGGTACTTTATTAGATTATGCTTATTCCGTCGTCGTTCATCGTGACTTTTATGGTCATGTTTAATAGACATCTCCAACAAAGAATCTCAAAGGCAGGCAGGATGCCTACCCTACAAGAATTATTGGAGATGTATAATGAATACTGACTTATTGAAGAAGTCGGAGAACTCAAAAGAAAAACACTCTAAATTTACCGATAATGTCACTAGAATCTCCACTCGAACAACCTCCCTTATTATCAGAACAGAAAGCTAGATTAATTCCTTATGTTGCTCTTTTAATTGCACTTTTAGCGATCGGTCTAGGCCCGATTTTTGTGAGATTTAGCATTGCTGAAATTGGAGCTAATGCTACAACCTTTAATCGCTTTTGGATTGCTGGGGTAATTTTTGGAATTTGGAACGGATTTTCGGCTATGCGTCAAAATGCACCTGAAAAAGTTGTTCGAGAATCAAAACAGCTTTACACCCCAAAAACACTAGGTTTGCTGTTACTAGTAGGTTGTTTGTTTGCCGCAATCCAACTTTTTTGGGCTTTGTCTCTCACCCAAACTACTGTGGCAAGTTCCGTAACAATTTTGCATGGTTTGCGTCCCCTGCTGACGACTTTAGGAGGATGGATTTTATTCAAAAACCGCTACGATCGCAAATTTTTAATTGGCATGATCATAGCCATTCTAGGTTCTATTTTTATTGGATTCAATGATTTTTCAGTTTCTATTCATAAGCTTCAAGGGGACTTATTAGCAGTACTTTCTGCTTTATGCTCTACTTTGGAACTCCTAATTATGGAACACCTACTCACCAAATTCAACACTCAAACCTTAATGCTTTGGTGTTGTGTTATTGGGTCGTTTGTGATATTTAGTGTGTTGGCGATCGTCAACCAAGATTTTTTTCCCATCTCATTACAAGGCTGGGCAGCTGTTATTGCTTTAGCCCTATTTTCTCAAGTAATTGGTCATGGATTAATCATCTATTCTCTTAACTATTTATCATCAGGAGTAGTTGCTGTTACTATGCTTCTCGATCCAGTAATTAGCGCTCTTTTCGCCTGGTTTATTTTAAGCGAACATATAACTATTTTAAACGTAATATTATCCTGTATAGTTTTATTGGGTATATATGTCTCTTTGTCGAGTAATTATGCAGTTAAAGCAAGTGTTGAATCCATCGAAGTTAAAGCTGAAACGCTTCTTAGCTGATCGCTTTTCGATCAAGATTAACAAATTAGAAATTGAGGAGAAATTAAACTAATGGTTGCCAACTTTGAAGAACTGAATGATGCCCAAACAAATCAACAACTTGATAACCACTTAAATCATAGTTATCTAAAAACCTTGCAGTTGATCAACAACAATAAAGACACCTTAAAAATGGACGATCTAGTATTACTGTTGTATGGTCATTCTGCTTTCCAGAATTTGTATGCAGGTTGTGAATTAGGCTTGTTCGAGTTACTTTGGAAACATCCCGATCTTTCTCAAACAGAAATTGCTCAACATCTTCAACTAGAAGCCTATCCAACTAAAGCACTGTTACTAGGACTAACAGCTTTAAAACTGATTCAAAAAGTTGACGATAAATATCGCAATAGCTTAGTGATTCAGATGCTATTTCTGGAAAATACATGGAAAGAATTCTATGATGTTGTTCTGTTTGAAGCCAAAATTGTTTATCGTGGATCGATCGATTATGTAGAATCGCTAAAGCAAAATAGAAATGTAGGTTTGCGGCAGTTTCAGGGACAAGGGCCTGATTTGTACAATCGTCTTCATGAAGATCCCGGGTTGGATAAAGTGTTTTACAACTTTATGGGATCTTGGTCAAAATTAGTTACTCCTTTGTGGTTGAAGAAAATTGATTTTTCTAATTTTCAATCAGTTGTAGATGTGGGCGGTGGTGATGCGACAAATTCGATCGCATTAGCCGAAGCTTTCCCCAATGTTAAAATTACTTTGATGGATATTCCAGACAGTTGTAAAATTGCTCAAAGTCGTATCGATGAAAAGCAATTAACAGACCGAATTCAGGTAGTAGGGGGAGATATTTTCGTTGATGAATTTCCCAAAAACCAAGACTGTTTCCTCTTTATTCATGTTTTGGTCATCTGGTCTTTAGATAAAAATACAACCTTGCTTCGTCGAGCATATCAAGCCCTCAAACCTGGCGGTTATTTGATCATTTTTAACATGATGACATCCGATGAAGAAGATGGGCCACTGATGGCGGCGCTCGATTCATCTTACTTTGTTTCGATTCCCCACGAAGGAGGCATGATTTACTCTTGGAAAGATCATGAACAATGCTTGAGGGATGCAGGATTTAGTCAAATGAAACGTATTTACTCTGACTTTTGGGCACCCAGCGGTATTATCGTTGCTACTAAATAGCTTCTCATGGTAAATCAACCCAGATTAATACTAAATCTGGGTTAAAAACCCCTTTTAAAATAAACCACTTTAGGACGCAGAGAATACAACTAACTTAGAAAAATTGACTTATGAAACAGGTAGAAACATTGAACTCTCCTGTCTGGTGGCAGAGAATTCAATACATTACAAATCCAGTCGGTTATTGGAAGAGTGCTTATCAAACTCATTCAGATGCTTTTTGGGCAAAAGGAATAGATTTTGGCACTCCTTTGCTGGTGTTTTATACGCCGGAAGCTGCCCAGCAAATTATTGAAAATCGTCATGGACACCTGTCTACAACTACTTTTGAAAGTGAACTGAAAGCAATTTTTGGTGATAGTTCTTTTTTTACTCTGGAAGGTACAAGCCATCTCCAGGCAAGAAAGCTGTTAATCCCAATGCTTCATGGTAAACATATTCGGTCTTATGGGCAATTAATTTGTGATTTGGTGAACGATGTATTGGACTCAGTGCCAATCGATCGACCTTTTTCAGTTTTGGATGTTGCCCAGGATATATCCATGCAAGTAATGATTAATCTTTTGTTTGGTTCTTATCAGGAAGAACGGTATCAAGAGATTAAGCACTTGATGTTTGAAATGGTGAATTTGTTTGCTTCAAATATTGCTGGCATTCCTCTATTTTTTAGGTTTTTGCAGCGGGATTTAGGGGCGATGAGTCCCTGGAAAAAATTCCTGAAGCAGCGGCAGCAAATGAAAGAGATAATTTATGGTGAAATTGCCGATCGCCGTGATCATGCCGATCAAAATAGAACGGATATTCTAACTTTGCTAATGTCTGTAACTGATGAACAAGGCAATACTTTGACCGATGATGAGTTAATGGGGCAGGTGCTATCGCTGTTATTTACAGGCAACGAATCAACTGCTGCTTCAATGTCTTGGTTGTGGTATAACGTCTATCGTGATGCTGAAATTAAGGCTAAATTATTGGCAGAATTAAATAGTTTAGAATTATCTTCCGATCCTCTTAATATTGTTCGTTTACCTTACTTAAGTGCAGTTTGTAATGAGACTTTACGGATGTATCCTGTAACCATGTTTATGATTCCCAGAATGGTGAAATCAGTAACAGAAATTATGGGTTATCGAGTCGATCCGGGAACGTTAATTACGGTGGGAACCTATGTTGTTCACCATCGGGAAGATATTTACCCAGAACCCAATGTTTTCAAACCGCAGCGTTTTCTCGATCACAACTTTTCTCCTTATCAATTTCTCCCATTTGGTGGGGGTTTGAGAGGTTGTATTGGCGGAGAAATCGCTCTTTATTTACTGAAGCTATCGGTAGCGATCGCAGTTTCTCACCACTCCCTAAAATTAGTAAATCAACACCCAATTAATCCTCAGCGCCGTAACACGATATTAACGCCAATGGGACTGAAGATTATCAAAAATATTGCCTGAATTTGTCATTAAATTATTGCGTTTTTTACAATATAATGAAAACTCAAACAAAGGTTAAAAAACATAAATTTCAGCGTCATCTCACTTTGTTGACGGAAGAAAGACAAAGGCAATTAAAAGCGTTAAAAACTCAGTTAATTGAGGAGCAAGCCGATCCTTTATCAGGGATGGGAAATTCTCAAAATAATTTCATTACCAAATTGTTAGATTCAATTCCGATTTTTCGACTTTTGCGACTTAGGCAAACTGTCCATCCAAAAGAAATGCTGGGGGATAATGTGGAAAACTATGAAGTTCTGTTTTCTCCTGAAAGAGTCGAGTTTGGTGTTAATGAAATCGATCGAGAATTTCTCAAAGTTTGCCTGTATTACAAAGCGGAATATTTCGCTCGATCGGAAATATTTGTCTGTGATGTTGTACCAGCTTATATTCATATTGGTCTAGGAACTATTTGTAGCCAAGATTTTAGACCGATCGTTGATTCCGGGATGCAATATCGCGTCAAAATAGCAAGATGGAGATTGGGATACTTCGATCGTCTAAAGCTTTTATGGGCAGAACATTTACCTGTTACAGCTGTCTATATTTTTTCGCTTTCAGCAGAGAACTTTTGGCACTTTTTATATGACTGTGTACCTAGAATATATTCGGCTATTCTTGCGAGGTCTGATCAAAAATTAACGGTTATTGTACCTGACTCTTTACCTGATTCTTTTAGAGAATTGCTAGATTGTGTCCTCCCAGATAATTTCCAAACAATATATGTTCCGCAAGGTTCTTGGGTTAAGGTCGATCGCCTTGTTATGCCCTCTTATGTCAGTCGTTGTGAGAATGGATTTTTACCCTCTCAATATTATGAATACATTAGAAACTGTGTATTCAAGAAATATGATCTAACTCCTGCCAAAAACCCCACTGAGCGAATTTATATTTCCCGCAACCATGCAAAACATCGCAGAATTCTCAACGAAGATCGGATTATTGAATACCTAACAAACTATGGATTTAAGCCAGTTGTTCTGGAAAAAATGTCATTTCGACAACAGGTAGAACTTTTTACTAAAGCGGAAATCATTGTAGCGCCACACGGCGCAGGTTTAGCAACAACTCTCTTTTCAGGGAAAATCAAGATACTTGTTCTGTATCCAGAAACTTTTCCCACACCATTTTTCTTTACCCAATTCAAAGGACTTGGACAAGAACATTACTTTATTGTTCACGATCAGTTTGATGAAAATGCTGATTTTGAAGTAGATATGTCTGAATTTAAACGAGTGCTACATGAACAAATGAAGCTGAAATAATAGTAACGAAATTAACACAATAACTGATTGAGGAATGATCATGGATGACAATAAATTGGCAAATCATATAACAGTTGCAGAACAGCGTTCAGTTGTTTGTCTAGTTGGTACTTTGCGAGCAGTAGATTTAACCTATAAAAATTTGATTGAAAAGGTAATTCAACCTTTGAATGCTGATTTAATATTCTGTGTGTCTCGGATGAATTACGAAGATGAAGCTATGATAAATAAGTTTAAAAATTGCAATATAGTTGATGTCTGTATTTATGAGGAAGCCAAAGATAGCTACCAGGATTTTTTGCATAGTTTTTTCAGTCAAATAACTCCAGAAAACCGAACTGAATGGGGTAAATATTTCGAGATTGAAGGGAATTGGTTAGGTGGAATAGAAGGACGAAGAGGTTCTGGATTTCATTTGAATTTTAATTATTATAAACTACTTGAAAGACTACGAAGTTTTCAAAAAATTAGTTCTGAATATCAGAAATTTGTAATTACAAGAACAGATCTTTTTTGGCTGGTAGAGCATCCACCATTAAATTTATTAAATTCAAACTTTATCTGGATACCTACTGGAGAAAATTATAATGGGTACAACGATCGCCATGCAGTTTGTAGTAATCAAAATGTTTCTGATTATTTGAGTTTGCTTGAACTAATGCTCAATTTTAAAGCATTAGAGTATATTTATAATAATCTTGATGAAAATAACTTAAACCATGAAAGACATCTGAAGAGTCATTTAGACTACTGTGGAGTAAAAGTTGCCAACTTTAAGAATGTAGCTTATCTGACTGGAGATAAACAAACCTTAACGAACTGGGCTCCTGTAAAAACAAAAAATGTTGATGGAGTAGAGTATGCCTATAAATATGAGCAAGAGTTATTAAGCTCTCTGGAAAATATGAAAGAATTTGCAATTCATAAAACTTGGGATAAGATGATTTTTGTAACAGACAAAGAAAGCAATTAAGGATATTTTGAATAGTTTTTTGGTTTTGATTTTTGCGATCGAACTGATTCAAGTCAAATGTTAGGTTAAAGTCCAATGTAGGTTTAAAAATGTTCAGCTATGAGTCTATTAGAGAACAACTTAAAAGCGTAATTGAAAAAGAAATTAGCGCAGTATCAAAACTTTGTGAAACCATTGACGAATCATGGTTAAAGGCTGTGCTGATGATTCGAGATTGTAAAGGGAAATTAGTTGTTTCGGGAATTGGTAAAAGTGGGAATATTGGTCAGAAAATTGCAGCTTCATTTACATCTACAGGAATGCCAGCAATCTTCGTTCATCCAACTGAAGCCAGTCATGGAGATTTGGGTTTATTAGATAACAGAGATATACTTTTTGCTCTTTCTGCTTCAGGTCAAACAACTGAATTACTAGACATCATGCAATATGCTTTCCAGCAAAGAATATCAATTATTTTAGTTACTAAAAACCCCACCAGTTCCCTAGCCCATTTTGCCAATATTATCTTGCAAATCCCTAATATTCCTGAAGCTTGTCCAAACGGTTTGGCTCCTACCACTTCAACAACTTGCCAACTAGTATTAGGTGATGCGTTAGTTGTAACTGTCATGGCTTTACGTGGTTTTAGCGCGGAAAATTTTCAGCAATTTCATCCCGGCGGTAACTTAGGTGCATTACTTATTCCAGTAAAGAATTTTATGTATAAGGACGATCGAATACCTCTGATTGGCTTAGGTGCATCTATCAAAGAAGCTATTATTGAAATGAACTCCAAAAGCTTAGGATGTGTTGGTATTGTCAATCAGCGAAATCAGTATGTCGGAATTTTTACAGATGGAGATCTTCGTCGAAGTTTAGAAGCTCAAGTGTCCTTAGAAGAACCTGTTAGCCAATATATGACACCCTCACCCCTACGTATTTCGCCAGAGATGACTGTATCAGAACTAATTAATTTTTTCAAAGAAAAAACAGTTCCTAATGTTTTTGTTGTAGAAAAAAAGATGCCGATTGGGATTGTTCACGTAAATCAACTAGCTTCAATTTCTGGGTCATCAGACATCATAAATTAAGTAGGGCTTGCTGAATAAAGTCTGCGATCGCTTTTGTCAGAATCAAACAAGGAATCAAGGGGTCAAATAAACAAGTAGATATGGGCTGATATCTGTTCAAAGATAACATTTGATAATCAATGAACTGAAAAAAGGAGTTTTGCTGAAAAATTGACACAAAAAAGCACAAAAAACCTGTCGGAGCCGGAAAAAACCGATGGGGATGGAGTTGCCGCACTCAAGGCTCAATTACTGGCAAACTTCCCAAGGGATTAAGTAGGGCAAATAAACTTGTTGCAAATGTTGTGAAAAGTTGTGTATCCATTATTAGTACTGAGAAGAAAGATCGTATAGATAGCCAAATTTTAACCTGAGTTCCGATTTAGGGGCAGATGTTAGTGATCAAAATCAATCCAAGTGACAAATTTAGATAAATAATTTATTTTTCACCAGTTTGTTACTTTTCTGTGATAAAGTTTAGGTGCTTCGATAAAATGGTTTTAACCAATTGAAGTCCCAAAAGCAAAATTTACTTTTAAACCAGCATTTGCCATCCATCAATGTGAACTAAATGAGGCTAGAAAGCTAATGAGTAACACACCATCTACTTCTACTAATCCTCAACCTAATGTAGACCCGAACACCGAGCCTTACACAAATCCTCATCCTGCGCCCGTGCAAGATCCTAATGTCGAGCCTTACACAAATCCCGAACCAGATTTGAATACAGATCCTAATTTAGAACCCTATATTAATCCGCATCCTGAAGAACCAGTAATTGATCCTAACCTCGATCCTTACATAAATCCCGAAGCTGAATAGGAATTGAGCAAAAATTCTTCATAGATTTAAGTGAAGCATCTGGATAATATGCGAATTCTGCTTGTTGAAGATGACACAAATTTAGCCAAGGCACTGACTACCGTTCTAGGTAAACAGAATTATATTTTGGACATTTCAACTGACGGTGAAATGGGTTGGGAAATGATTAATTTCATTTCTTATGATTTAGTATTACTAGATGTAATGCTGCCGAAGTTGGATGGAATTAGTTTGTGTCGTCGCTTGCGAGAACACAATCTCCAAGTTCCAGTAATGCTAATGACTGCACGAGATTCAATGACAGATAAATTAATTGGATTGGATAGTGGTGCAGATGACTACTTGGTGAAACCGTTTGATATCCAAGAGTTACTGGCTAGAATTCGCGTTTTGTCTCGTCGATTGACTGAAGAATCAACAGCTATTCTTTCCTGTGGTAGTATTCGTCTCAATCCACAAATGCGGGAAATTACCTATAATGGGCAAGTTTTACCATTTAGCCGAAAAGAGTATTTATTAATAGAGTTATTTCTCCGCCATCCTTGTCGGGTTTTTAGTCGAAGTGATATTGTCGATCATCTTTGGACGTTGGATAAATTGCCAACTGAAGATACAGTAAAGTCGCATATTCGCCGAATTCGTAATAAGTTAAAGGAGGTGGGAGCAGAAGATTTGATTGAAACACTTTATGGACATGGCTATCGAATTAATCCGAGTTTTATCTATAATTCCCTATCTAGTTCTTCGTTGTTTATAGCTTAAAGTAAAGAATTAAATGAGTCGATCGCCCAAATTTGGCAAAATATTCACGAGGGAGTCTTTAAACACCTAGAGAATCTGGAAGAAATTGTCCTCAATTTACAATCTAAAATCTGTAATTCAAATCAATTACAAGCAGCCCAAAAAAGTACTCATCAATTAGCGGGTACAGTGGCAACTTTTGGTTTTGAAGCAGCTTCTCATATTGCTAAGGCAATCGAAATCCTCTTGCAAAATCAACCAATTTTAATTAACATAGATTCCCTACTTTTGTGATTCCTAGAGAATGGCAAGAGTCAAAAAATCATTTTGTTGATTTGCTAGAACAGCGCGTTGCTTATTCTAATTATCAAAATAGAATTATTACAAAATCAGGGGAAGAACGAATTATTATTTGGAATAATACTGTCCTGCAAGATACTAGGGGAAATGCGATCGGCATTATTGGGATTGGTGAAGATGTTACGGAACAGCATAAATTAGAGCGTCTTAAAAGTGAATTTGTTTCTGTTGTGAGTCATGAACTGCGAACTCCCCTGACTTCTATGCAAGTTGCTTTGAGTTTGCTGGATCAAAAATTGGTCGATCCTACATCAGAAGATGGACAAGGGATGATTCATGTAGCAACGGAAGGTGTCGATCGCTTAGTGCGTTTAGTTAATGATATTCTGGATTTAGAAAGACTCGATTCTGGTAAGGTTTGCATTGAAAAACAGCTTTGTTACCCGGAAAATTTGGTTCAGAGTGCGATCGATCAAATGAAAGATTTAGCCAATCAATCAAATATTAAATTTGCAGTATCTCTGGTATCCTGCGCGATTCAAGCCGATCCCGATCGCCTAATCCAAGTCCTCACAAATCTACTCAGTAATGCAATCCGCTTTTCTCCAGAGCATTCAACTATCGAGATTCATGTAGAGACGTTTCATGAAACGTCTCTACATGATTTGTATCCTACTACATTCCTACAATTTATGGTCAAGGATCGCGGACGTGGCATTCCCAGCGATCGGCTAGAAAGCATTTTTGAACGGTTTCAACAAGTAGATGCTTCTGATTCTCGTAACAAGGGAGGAACGGGATTAACCTGCAAGGTTCCTGTTCCTTAATGGGAGGATTACCCCGACCCCATCCCGACGAAGCGTATTCGATAATTATCATAAATAAAAGCTAAAGATAAATTTGGTTCATAAACCGCATACGCAAAAAGTTCAATACCATTTTGTCGTCGCTTCCCTTTTTATATTTATAAACCACCCACACATCTGTTACTGTAATCAGGAAAATGTATTCAAAAATACATTGATTTTGGGATTTGAGCCAATACAGACTCGATCTTCTGTGGCGATCGCAAAACTTTTCGGTCTACTGAAAGTTGGCTAGCCTGACCTCTGGAGTTGAGACTATCGCACTACGGTGCGATAGTTTCAACTCCAGGTAACACTCTTAATCTAGAGGCTACAACAAGCTACTCAAACAAACACAAAATTAGAAGTACTTAAAGCACTTGCCTGGATATTCTTTAACAAAGCTAGGTTATTACCCAAAGCACTAATCCGAGTATCATCCCCAGTTTGTACTAAGGAAATATCTGCAAAGCTATTAACTCCTGAAAGTCCACCAATTCCAATTAAATCAACACCAATTTCCAAATCAATAATGACATTTTCGGAAGTGGGAACACTGGCATTAGCAATCCAAAATTGATCGACACCACTACCACCAATTAAAGTATTATTGCCACTACCAGCAAACATGACATCATCGCCATTACCAGCAAATAAATAATCATTACTGCCAGCAAATAAAGAATCTGCACCATTGCCACCGTACAATCTGTTATTACCAGAACCTACAGAAGCATCAAGAATATCATCGCCAGCTTCACCAAACAATCGGTCATTAGTGCTAGCGTACAATTCATCATTTCCACTACCTCCATAAAGGCTATTTCCACCTGTGCTAGTCGAAGCATCAACAATGTCGTTACCATCACCAGCAAACACAATAACTGGCGCATTAAAAATGTCTAATACATCATTATTTGGTGTACCAAAAATAGGTGCATTTGGTGGAGTAAAGTCAACCTGTTGATTGCCAAAATTCACATTTTCTACCACTAAACCTGGGCCGGATTCTACGGTGTGAGAACCAGGTAAAGGATTACCTTCACTATCGGTTAGTGAGAAATTATCTACTAGGACGGCAGAATTTACGCCGCTATCTGCTACATCCATCACCCCAACTCCAATGGTATAAGTTCCTGGATTGGTGAAGGTGTAAGAGAACGTACCAAATCCCGTTTCTTTGGGGAAAATAGTTGAAGAAGGTGTGAAAGAATTGTTGGTATTAGCTAATGTGCTGATGGTATCAGTTGTGGTGTCGGAACTTATTGCCACAAAGCTAAAATCATTGTAAAAACTCGGTGTTCCTTCTGAAGTCAAGAAGTTCCAATCAAAAGTTAATTTGGCACCAGCAGTTACGGTAACTGTGCGTTGAATAACAGAACCTTCTGTAGCGTTACCATTGCCTAAAGCATCTAAACTACCAGAACTTAAATTCAACGAAGTTTCTAAATTCGTATCGCTCACTGAACCTACGCCATTGGTTAACAATGCTTGATAAGTACCTTCTTTTGGGCCAGAATTAAAGGCAGATGTTTCAATTTTTTTGTTGCCTAACGTTTGCCAATTTTTGAAATCTCCGGTTTCAAAACCAGGATTAGATAAAGCTGTGGGAGAAGTTTGTATCCAACCGGGTTTTAATACTTCAGTAACGGCGTAAGTTCCGGCAGCTAAATTGGTAAATTCGTATTTGCCTTGTGCATTGGTAACAGTGGAGATTTCACCTGCATCTAACTCACCATTTTGATTGTTATCTAAGAAGATTGTCCAACCAGATAATTTAGCTTCAGAAGCATCTAACTCGCCATCTCCATCAGCATCATTCCACTTAACACCACTAATTTTTCCTGGCAATACTTGGTTGCCAAAATTATTATTAGATGCAATTTCACCTGCGGCTAAATTTACAGAGTGAGTTCCGTTTCCATCTGGGAAAGTTTGCTGCCATCCTGATTGTTGAACTTCGCCAACAGTGTAAGTATTGGGTTGCAAGTTGGTGAATGTATAATTGCCGTTAGAATCGGTTTGAGTTGATGTTTCTGCGGTAGTAATATTCAATGACCAGTTGTTTAGTGTACCAACATCCCCCAATTCATCATCGGTAATTTTTAATTGCCAAGTCCCATTGGCATTTTCTCCGTCTAAAGCTGATAGTAATCCTTCTGGTTTGAATGTACCGCTAAAGGGTGCAACTCCAGCAGTAATTGATGTAGTTGCTTCATCATCTAAAGTGGTATTGTTGAAGTTGTCGCTACTACCACCGACATCGGTAAATAGTTCAATTTCTGTTCCTGATGGACTGATGAGGAATAGGTCTAAGTCAGCGTTCCAAGTGTGGTTAATATTTAAGGTGACGTTGACATCTGCGATCGCATTACTTAAACCACTAACATTCAATTGCGAAATTACAGGAGTATAATCAGGAATTGATTTAGGAACATCGGAAGAACTCACATTAGTAATATCTTGATCGAATGTTCCATTGTTATTTTGATCGAGATAAACTGTCCATCCTTCTAAACCAGGTTCACCAGCATCCTGTATGCCATCACCATCAATATCGTTCCATTTTTTACCTTGAATTAGACCAACGCTGAGGTCACGGTTGCCGAAATCAACATTCTGAACAATTTGATTGGAAGCGACGCTAAATGTGTGAGTACCATTTCCACTGGGAAAGGTTTGTCCCCATCCTGGTTTTTGTTTTTCGGCAATAGTATAAGTACCGGGTTGCAAACCAGAGAAGGTATAGTTGCCATTAGCATCGGTTTGAGTTGATGCTTCTGGTGCGGTAATTTCCAACGACCAATTGTTGAGAGTACCAACATCCCCCAATTCATCATCGGTAATTTTTAATTTCCAAGTGCCGTTGGGATCTTGTCCATCTAAAGCTGATAGTAATCCTTCTGGTCGAAAGGTACCAGTAAAAGGTGCAAAACCAGCAGTAATTGATGTAGCAGCTTCATCATCTAAGATTGTATTAATGAAGTTATCTCCATTGCTACCAACATCGGTGAATAATTGAATTTCTGTTCCTGATGGACTGACGAGAAATACGTCTAAGTCAGTATCCCAAGTGTGGTTAATATTCAATTTGACGTTGACATCTTCGATCGCTTTTCCTAAACCAGTAACAACTAAGTTAGAGGTAACAGTTTGATTGTCAACGATGTTTTTTGGAATGTCATTAGATGCAATTGTACTGATTTGAGAATCAAGAACACCATTGTTGTTTTGATCTAAAAAGATTGTCCAATTTGCAAGTCCGGGTTCGTTGGCATCTTTGATACCATCAGCGTCTTGATCGTTCCATTTAGTACCAGTAATACCACCTGTGTTGACTTCTGCGATCGCACGGAAAGCATTCAGTCGTCCACCTGTAAACGTTTTGCCATCTAAAGCAGCGATCGGATCTACCGAGTTCAAAATCCGATTTTTTACCTGTGTAGCAGACATTCCGGGAAATTGTGACCACAGGAGACTAGCAACACCTGAAACATGGGGAGTTGCCATTGAAGTTCCGCTGTAAGTGCTGTAAGTGTTTCCCGGAGTAGTGCTGTAAATAGCCGATCCAGGCGCAGCTAAGTCTACTGATGTTTGTCCAAAATTAGAAAAACCGGATAATTGATCGTTATGGTCGGTGGAAGCAACCGCAATGATATTATCTAAGTCGTAGCTAGAAGGATAATGAGGGTTTGCGTCGTTGTCGTTGCTATCATTTCCAGCGGCGGCGATGAATAATTGTCCAGCTACACCAGCAGCGGCGATCGCATCATACAATGCTTGGGAATAACCACCACCACCCCAACTATTATTAGTTAATTGAACTCCCATCATTGTGGAGTATTCAACTGCTTGAATTGCGCCAAAAGTGGTGCCACTACCTGTAGCATCGAGGAACTTTAGTCCCATAATTTTGGCTGACCAATTAACACCTGAAACGCCAGTTCCGTTATTTCCACTAGCAGCTATTGTTCCCGCAACGTGCGTTCCATGACCATCATCATCAAAAGGGTCGCCGTCATTATTTACAAAGTCATAACCGTGAATATCATCAACAAATCCATTGCCATCATTGTCGATGCCATCTCCAGCGATTTCTCCGGGATTTGTCCAAATATTATCTACTAAATCTGGATGATTGTAATCAACTCCAGTATCAATTACTCCAACTAAAACATCAGAACCAGTTGTTAAATCCCAAGCTTCTGCTGCATCGATATCTGCATCTGCGGTTCCGCCTGTTTGTCCAGTATTATTTAATCCCCAAAGTTGATTAAAACTGGGGTCATTAGGGATAGTTTTATCAAGGGAAACAATGTAGTTAGGTTCAATGTATTCCACTATAGAACTGTTGCGATATGTGGCGATCGCATTTTCTACACTAGTAGCTTTGATATCCCAAAGTTCGACACCTGAAGTTTCTGTCTTTTTTACGACTTCAGCTTGCAAACTTTGTTTAAGAGCGTTAATTGCGTTGCTAGAAACTCCTGTTTTAAACTTAACGATCAGTTGTTGGTCTACGTACTCAGGACGTTGCATTAAACTTGGTTCACCTGAGTTTCGCAGATGATCATCTTGGCGTTGATTGGTTTCTTTGGACAGACCTAATTGTTGGTTATCTAACATCTGGGAAGTTTCCAAATCTTTAGCCATAATTCCTGCTCCTTCCTTCTTCTTCATAATTAAATCCGTTAGATTCTGATTCTCAGAAGCGTAAGTAAATTTTTACTACCAAGGTAATAACCTTAGTAACTTCGATTCTGCTGAATCAAAATCTTCTATTAACTCAAGTTGCTACTTATTAATTTTCGGTAATTTTGTGGGTTGTAGGGTGCGTAACTAGGCGGAAATTTCTGGTGATTTACCAGGCATTTTGGTGTCTGACACACCTTACGCGATATAACTAGCAACTTGCGTTATTAAACTATGGTTGGTGCAACTCCTGAAGTGAATTCTTAAATCTAAATCAACAGAAATTAGTTCGGTTGCTAAGCCGAATAACTGTTATTAGTGGCTCGATCGCAGATGAAAAGTGTAAGTTACATCTGCCTGAAAAACAGCTAAGAGCCTTCACTCGACCCTATATAGTTCTGAGCAGCTGTTAGCTATGCAACTAAATAGAAAAAAATTTTTTATCTATACTCGGCGCGGTCACAAACTGTTGTTTTTGATTTGTAGGGGCGTTCGCGTAGCGTGCCGTAGGCATCAGCATTCCGGTACATATATTTGGCGATAACCAACAAATTATTGCCGGAATGCTTAGCCCTACTGGGTTAAAAAAAGCTCGCTCTATGACCGTGAACAGTATAAAGCAAGTTGCTAGTTATTAATTTTCCGAAATTTTTCAGGCTGTAGGGTGCTCAGAATAGTAAAATTTTGGAGATCGTCACTAATTTTGGGTCTAGTTGAGCACCCTACTCAATAGACTTCTCCTTTCAAAGATTGTAGAGACGTTGTATACAACGTCTCTACAAAGGTTCCAAGTAATGTACCTTTAATTTCTGGAGATGTCTAATATAACTAACAACTTGAGTTATCTACTTCCTCCGGGTACACAAGAGCGGGGTGAGTTCGTTGGACAGTTATCATAATTGAATTGATAGACTACAGGGAATTTATCTCTACTCCTAGTCACATTCTCAGGAGAAGTTAACTGAGGAATTGCTTGTGCTGACTGGTTAGGAGCGAAAACAGTTAAACCGATCGCCATACAGGTAGTAGTAAAATAAATTGTCTTAAACATTAGGCTTCTCTCCCATTTCTCCAACAAAAAAATTTGTTCAGCGTCTTTCAGGGAACCTACTTATTCCAGCCGCTACGTTAAAAAGCTGTAAGTCTTGTAAAATAAGGAACAAACAGTCCAAACGCTTAGATAACATAAGCTTAAGCGGTTCGCCAAGTGAAACTGAGGATGATCTCATGGGGACGATCGGCAATTTCTGGAAATATGGGAAAATCTGGAAAGCCAACCAGAGAAATGTTTTTATAAGCGAGAACCTTAAAAATAGCGGCTCATCTACAACAATATGCCGATCATCCGCACTTAGGAGTTAGGCGTGGTAAATCTTTCCTCAATTGGCGATCGGAAAAAGCGCAATGAAAAGCAGTGTCGGTTAACTTCCGAAGGACAAAAACTTTTGGAGGAAGAAATCTCTCGACGAGAAATTAGTGCCAAAAAGTTAGCAGAAGACGCGGGAATTAGTCGCGATACAGTAGCTAAAATTAGACAAGCTAAAGACCCTGCTACCCTCAGTAATATCCATAAATTATTCAGTAGCCTCAACCTCGATCTAGAGGAAAACCACTATGAATCTGCTGTTATAGAAAGTAGTCGTAAGCCGAAACAGCAAAAACTCAAATACCCAGAATTAGTCAATATTTTAACCAGCGATGAAGTTTTTCCACTGGAAAGACTGATTGCTGCTTATCATGCTTGTCTTCCGCCTGGATGGACTCGTCCTGCTGTTACTGAATTACTGGAAATTTTGGTAGATTTACAAGACATCCCGCCTGGTGAAATTGGCTATGAAACTATCTTTCAGTTTGTGGCTCGATTGATAGTAGATCCAGATATTCCCTCATCAATGCAGCAAAGTCTTGAAGCTTGGCTTAATTCCAAAGTTCCTGACATTCAACAACTTTTAGATCGAATTAACCCTCAGCCAAAGTCTGAAAGTTTTTACTTGATGATTTGGTTAAAAACAGCGCCTCAAGAAATAAATCATTACTTTGTCCGAGCTTGGTTTGCATCTGGGACATCTGGACAAACGGGTATAAATTGGGAGAAAGAGCCGCTTTTACTGCCAAAATTAGAAAATTCGACGTTTACATTAACTGAAATTTCTGATGAAGTTTTGCCATCGTTACTCATAGAATGTGGTGGAAATCGTTGCGCTCAAAGCGATTTAACAATTGAATTATTTTTACCTCACAACCTGTTTAACCATGAAGTAGATCAATGGCTAATTAAAGAATCACTAGAATTGCCGATCGGAGTAGAATACAGAGTAGTTGTTCGTTCCGAAGAACGTCTTTCTTTACCTTATCTTCGGAAACGTAAAGAATGGGAAAAGAAGTGGCTTCAACTTAATAAATTAAGTTGCTCACCTTGCACCGAATTATTTATATCTGGAGATTGTCACTGGAGAGAGCTATATGTAAGATTGACAGACAAAAATAGCGAAAACATTTTGGGATGTCAGATGACTGCTGTACCTAACCTATCTGTCCAAGGTAATGTATTTAATGCAATTCTGCAATCGGCAGCACCTGTTGCAGTATGGTTGAGACAGAATTTAGAAATTGATTGTCAAAATGCCTTAAATCAAGTACTTAATTGCAAAATTGCCGAACTGCAAAATTCAGTGCAAAACTGTCGTACAGAAGCGTTTATATCTAACGGTGAACCTCATATTGGCGCACATTTAGCGTTACTTTGGGAAGATCCGCACCGTTTACCGCCTGATGTTACACCACTATTAATGCCATAAAATTCTATCTTATGAATGACTGGAAAATTTTTAAAGGAACTAAAGAACCTCACGACGATATTGACAGTTTACCTGCTGCTCCAAGTTGGCGAAAATTTGACCAAAAACAGGATCGGGGAGCAACTTTTCAGGCGCGGAAAGAGGCGATCGATCTAGTAAATGCAGCTTTATATTTACGGCGACCTTTGCTAGTAACTGGAAAACCCGGGACAGGAAAAACATCCCTTGCTTACGCAGTTGCTCATGAGTTGAAATTAGGAGAAGTTCTTACTTGGTCAATTACTACTCGCACTACTTTGAAAGATGGATTATATAGTTACGATGCGATCGGTCGATTACAAGAACAAGGCAAAGACAATTTAGAAAATATTGGTAAGTATATCCGTTTGGGGCCATTAGGTACAGCATTACTACCTTCAACTCGACCAAGAGCATTACTAATTGATGAAATTGACAAAAGTGATATTGACTTACCAAACGACTTACTTCATATTTTTGAAGAAGGAGAGTTTCTGATTCCAGAACTTCAGCGAGTTGCTCAAAATTACCCTCAAATTACAGTTAGTACTGCTTATTCTGATGATGCAACTTTTGAAATTCAGCAAGGGAGAATTCGCTGTACTTCTTTTCCTTTTGTGGTTTTAACTAGCAACGGGGAACGGGATTTTCCTCCGCCTTTCTTGCGGCGCTGTTTGCGTTTGAATATGCCAGAACCAGATCGATCGGCATTAGAAAAAATTGTCACTGCACATTTAGGTAAAGAAGTATCTGAGCAAGCTAAAGTTCTGATTAAAGAGTTTCTTTCTAAACGAGAAGATCCTAATCGTCAAGGCGACTTGGCAACTGACCAATTGCTTAATGCTATTTATTTAGTAACCCAAGAACGAGTACCTATAGGCACAGAACGGGAAGATTTAGTAAAGTATCTATTTAAGTATTTAACCAGTGCGGAGGATGGATAAAAATGTCTAAAAATTCCTCTACAAGTATTGGCGAATTTTCCGGTTGGTTAAAACAAGCCAAACTGGATATTGATGCGATCGACATTGCAGACATACTGTGGTTAGCAGTACAACTTAGTAAGGTTTCACCTGCGTCCACTTCCACACCTGAATCAACAGAAGTAACCCCTCAAAATGATCGTTATCCACCTATTCAAACCATTTCTTCAATTATACCTTATACCAATCTTTCAACTTATCAACCAACAGTTTCGGCTTACACTTCTTGGCCTGAGAAAAGTTCTGAAGATGCAGATTATTTTCCGGTGCGATCGTTTCGTGCACCGACTGCGGAAGCTTTACCAAATAAATTGGAACTGGCGCGATCGCTACGTCCTTTAAGACGAAAAGTACTATCTCAAACTGATAAAATTATTGATGAAGAAGCAACAGCGATTGAAATTGCCCAAGCTATTCAAATTACTCAAGAAAATGTTTGGGCTCCAGTATTAAAACCTGCGCCTGAACGTTGGTTAGAATTAGCAATTGTTATTGAAAAAAATGACTCTTTTCCGATTTGGCAACAAACTATTCGAGAATTTCAGCAATTAATCGAACAGCATGGTACTTTTCGGAATGTTCGTTCTTGGCATTTACAAGCAGATAATACGGGAAAATTACAACTTTTTGCGGGAGAACGGACAACTAGCGAACAACGTCCGCGCAGTTTTAAAGAGTTGCTAGATCCATCGGGAAGGCGATTAATTTTAGTAGTGAGTGATTGCGTTTCTTCGACTTGGCGATCGCACCCACAAAAACAAACAAACCATATAAAAAGTATCCTAGATTTATGGGCTAAAAATAGCCCTTTAACACTTCTACAACTGTTACCTCAACACCTTTGGAGTCGGAGTGCATTAGGAGCGGGAATATTTGTTAATATGCGATCGCAAGCTCCAGCTATTCCTAATTCACAGTTAGAAACCGGGGAAATACCTAGTTGGTTAGAGATCGATCGTCAAACTCAACTTACCTTACCAATTGTTACTCTAGAACCAAAACCTCTCAAACAGTGGGCGAAAGTAATTGCAGGTAGCGGACAAACGCAAACTGTTGGCGTAATTTTGGACGATCCGCTATTAGAAATTCAAGCAGAAATGGCAGCGGAAACTCTGCAAACTTCAGTTACAGCCCAAACGCGAGTTAAACATTTTTGGGCAACGGCATCATTAACAGCACGTCGGTTAGCTGGTTTAATGGCAGCAGCCCCTGTTAGCTTACCTGTAGTTTATATGATTCAGCGTCAAATGTTGCCAGAATCAAGTCCAGTACATTTGGCAGAAGTATTTATGAGTGGGTTATTGCGTGCAGTAGAATCAAATAATGCTACTAATAAAACTTATGATTTTGTTGAGGGAGTGCGAGAATGTTTAATTGACGCAACTCCGATTTCTGAAACTGAAACAGTGTTAGAACAATTAACTGAATTCGTAGCTGAAAAAACAGGTTTAGCACTGCACGATTTTACAGCATTTTTGGCTGCTGATTCTGCTTGGGATGAATCGATTCGAGGGGAAATAATTCCTTTTGCACGCATCACTCGTGAAGTATTGCAAAGGTTAGGAGGTGAGTATGCTCAACTCGTTGAATCTGCTTCTCAAAAACAAGTTATCTCTGAGCCAGTATCGCCAGCTGAGGTAACAAATTGGCTGGCTGAATTTCCCCCACTACAAAAGTTTAATTTTGAAGTTGCAACTATCACTTTTATAGATGATTCCATAGATCCCCAAACTTTTGATTTTGAAGTAGTATTTATAGAATTTAATCAAGCTGCAACCTTATCCAATAATATTTTAGAAATAGTTGATGAAGCAGTAGTCAATGAAATAGCAGAACACTTAATTGATATTGAACAGCAAGTGTTAAATGGAGCCTTAGAAAATTTGACTTATGAGCAAATTTATAACCTAGTTACAGAATCAGCAAATTATTCAGAATCTCAGGAAAATCTAAAGGATCGTGTTAGTGAAGAACTCTGGCAAATTTTAAAGGAAATAGTTGGTGAAAAAGTCAATAAATCAGATGCTAAAAACATCATCAATCAATGGGCTACTCGTTCTCGACTAACTATACGCAGTTATCCTCAAAAAGCTACAGGCTTTATTGAAAGGTTAAGTAAGGATATTCAAATAGAAATGATGTTAATTCCTGGTGGCAGCTTTATAATGGGTTCTCCACCAGAGGAATTGAAACGTCAAGATGATGAAAGTCCCCAGCATAAAGTAACACTACAACCATTTTTTATGGCTAAATATACTGTTACCCAAGCACAGTGGCAATTTGTAGCTCAGTTACCCCAGGTGAATCGGGAGTTAGATCCAGATCCATCTCATTTTAAAGGCACAAATCGCCCAGTAGAGCGGATATCTTGGTTAGATGCGGTGGAATTTTGCGATCGCCTCTCCCAACACACTAAAAAACCCTACCGCTTACCTAGCGAAGCCGAGTGGGAATATGCTTGCCGTGCTGGAACAACTACTCCGTTTCACTTTGGCGAAACAATTACCACAGATTTTGCTAACTATAATGGCAACTATACTTACGGCGCTGGTTCAAAGGGAGTTACTCGTGGGGAAACAACGCCTGTGGGTAGCTTTGGTGTAGCTAACGCCTTTGGATTGTATGATATGCACGGCAATGTCTGGGAATGGTGTGCCGATCGCTGGCATCCCAATTATCAAGGAGCGCCTAATGATGGCAGTGCTTGGATTAATGAGCGTAATCAGAATGAATTTGATTTTCAAATTTATCGGCTGCTGCGCGGTGGTTCGTGGAACTACTTTCCTGAAAATTGCCGTTCGGCGGTTCGCTACTGCAAGCTTCCGGGCAACAACTTCGACTATCTCGGTTTTCGTGTTGTCTGTGCTGCGGCGTGGACTTAGAGCCTCTTTATACTTTAATCCTCTTACTTATATCTTGCACTCCTGAGCAGAGCCTCTATTCTTCGTTCCCAGGTTGAACAAATGGAACGAGGACAAAGGAGGTTCCACCTCCTTTGAGTGCAAGATCTGAGCTTACCCTTTACCCTTTTTTTTCCTTTTTGCTTGTGCTGTAGGCGGTTAAAATTTTTTGCAAAAATGAGCAAATTACTAATTATATTCATTAACAAGAGAACAGGGAATCGGAAACCGAAGAAAGAAAGTTTTGCCGATCGAGCAGGTAAGCACAAATGCCAAAAATAGTAATTAGCTACTTACAGCATGAAGCAGAATATTTTGTGGAAAAATTGGGTGCTGGAGTTGAACTAGACATGGTGTTGATTCCAGGTGGTAGCTTTATGATGGGTTCTCCAGAATATGAGCTTGGAAGAAGCGACAATGAAAGCCCTCAGCACCTAGTAACTATTAAGCCCTTTTTTATGGGCAAATACCCAATTACCCAAGCGCAATGGAAAGCAGTAGCAGTATTACCTCCAATCAAACAAGAGCTTAACCTAGATCCATCTCACTTTAAAGGTGCTAATCGCCCCGTAGAGCGGATATCTTGGTTAGATGCGGTGGAATTTTGCGATCGGCTTACTGAGAAAACAAAACGAAAATATCGCCTACCCAGCGAAGCTGAGTGGGAATATGCTTGCCGTGCCGAAACAACTACACCGTTTCACTTTGGCGAAACAATTTCCAGAGATTTTGCTAACTATAATGGCAACTATACTTACGGCGCTGGTTCAAAGGGAGTTACTCGTGGGGAAACAACACCCTGCGGTAGTTTTGGAGTAGCTAACGCCTTTGGATTATATGATATGCACGGCAATGTCTGGGAATGGTGTGCCGATCGCTGGCATGATAATTACGAAGGTGCGCCTAATGATGGCAGTGCTTGGATTGATCAGCCGAATCAGAATCAGAATGAATCTCAAATTTATCGGCTGCTGCGCGGTGGTTCGTGGTACGTCAATCCTGAAGTTTGCCGTTCGGCGGTTCGCATCAACCTCGTTCCGGGCTACAACGACTTCAATATCGGTTTTCGAGTTGTCTGTGCAGCGGCGTGGACTTAGAGCTTCTTTATATTTTAATCGTCTTGCCCTTTACCCTTTTTTCTTTTTCCTTTTTCCTTCCGCTGTAGGCGGTTAAAGATTTTTTTCCAAAATCAGCAAAATACCAACTATATTCATCGACAAGGGAACAGGGAATAGTACAGCGAACAAAGAAAATCTCGCTTTGCGAGCAGGTAAGCACAAATGCCAAAAATAGTAATTAGCTACTTACAGCATGAAGCAGAATATTTTGTGGAAGACTTGGGTGCTGGAGTTGAACTAGACATGGTGTTGATTCCAGGTGGTAGCTTTATGATGGGTTCTCCAGAATATGAGCTTGGAAGAAGCGACAATGAAAGCCCTCAGCACCTAGTAACTATTAAGCCCTTTTTTATAGGCAAATACCCAATTACCCAAGCACAGTGGAAAGCAATAGCAGAATTATCTCCAATCAAACAAGAGCTTAATCTAGATCCATCTCACTTTAAAGGTTCTAATCGCCCCGTAGAGCGGATATCTTGGTTAGATGCGGTGGAATTTTGCGATCGACTTACTGAGAAAACAAAACGAAAATATCGTTTACCCAGCGAAGCCGAATGGGAATATGCTTGCCGTGCCGGAACAACTACTCCGTTTCACTTTGGCGAGACGATTACCACAGATTTAGCTAATTACAACGGTACAAATGATAAAATTGGCTCTTATGGTCGAGGCCCAAAAGGAATTTATCGCCAGGAAACAACACCTGTAGGCACTTTTAAAGTTGCTAATGCTTTCGGGCTATTTGATATGCACGGAAATGTCTGGGAGTGGTGTGCTGACCATTGGCATAATAATTACG
The DNA here is from genome assembly GCF_041929345.1 of Floridaenema aerugineum BLCC-F46. Classification (NCBI taxonomy): domain Bacteria; kingdom Bacillati; phylum Cyanobacteriota; class Cyanophyceae; order Aerosakkonematales; family Aerosakkonemataceae; genus Floridanema; species Floridanema aerugineum. The sequence goes on along the minus strand of NZ_JBHFNQ010000170.1, from coordinate 18,674 downwards.
AAGGCGCACCTGATGATGGCAGTGCTTGGGTAGAAGAACAACAAAATGATCGTGATAATGATTATCATTTTGAGAAAGTGCGACGTGGTAGTTCGTGGTACTCCTATCCTGACTACTGCCGTTCGGCTTGTCGTGTGGGTAATGCGCCAGGACACAAAAGCGGCAATGGTGGTTTTCGAGTTGTCTGTACTGCGGGGTAGACTTAATAGCTTTTATACTTTTTTCTTTACTCTTTCCACTGCAGCTTGATCGCGATCGCACATTCCCGCATTAAGCATATCATCATAATCTCAAAAACCGAAATCCTTATCTACGATCGCGTTCCCAACGATAGATAGCAGTTTGCAAAAGGTCAGTGCGGCTAGAATTTGGGCTGCGTCGTCGTTCGTACTCGATTAATCTTTCTACTAATTGGCGATCGCCTCGGCTTTTTTGCAGCAGTTTTTCATAAAGCCGCCTTTCTCTACCTGAACCTGTGTTTGAATACTCTTGAATTAAGTATTGAACTAAGAAAAAAGTTAACATAAGTGCGAATATCAAATACCGCATCCTAGCTGGGAAGCAGGTTACACAGAAAGCTCCAACTGCGAAAATTACTATTGCAGCTATCAAACGTTTGGGCGAAGGTTTACACATAGTTTTTTTGGTTTCACGAATGTAACTTCAACAGCAAGTTAAGTAAAGCAGTGCAGCTTTGTTAACTAATGATTGATAGTTCTGAAGTGATACCAGCTATGCAAGATTTGGGCTAAACTTTCAGTTTTATCTTTTAAAGATTGCAATATTTCATAAAGCAAGCAAAATATTTTATTTATTGGTAGCACAATTTATAGAAAAAATTGCATTCATTGTTTCTTGTACCTATGGTGATAAGTAAACCTAATTAAATAAAGCGTTTGCTCCATCAAGAATTCCAGTCCCCAGTACCTAGTCCCTAATCCCCCATACCAGGGTTTTTTACCACAAGTAGGAGAGAACCTATTTTGCTTCACCAATTAAAGTAAAAGCTGCCCAATCTCTTGGATCGGGATGTTGTTTCATAGTAGTCAACATTGCTTGACGCAAGGCTTGAGCTTTATCACCATTCTTTTGAAAATTACGATAAAATTCAGTCATTAAAAATGCTGTTGGTGCATCTGGTATAGCCCAAAGGGAGACAATTAAACTGGGAACGCCAGCAGTAATAAAAGAGCGAGATAAACCAACAACACCATCTTCTGTAAGTTGCCCTCTGCCTGTATCACAAGCACTTAGAACAACCAATTCTGCATTTAAAGGTGGTACAGAAAAGTAATTATCAAGCATAAAAAAACCATCAATTAGTTCATTATTAGGTATAGAAGGAGGAGAGGGAACCTGTAAATCACGAAGCGAAATGGTAGAGTTATCTTGCAATGGAGCTAAAGCGATCGCACCAGGCGATTCTCTCCATTTATAAATAGGATCGAGTAAACCGTGAGTTGCTATGTGAATAATTCGGGCTTTAAGCATTAGCGACATAACTACTGGTTCAGTGGCATTTGAACCGATAATTGGTTTGGTATTTAATAGGGATGCGATCGCACGGGCTTCCTGTTCAGCACCAGGTAAAGGTGGTAGCTGTTCTGGTGGTTTTCCATCCGCAGAAACGAGAACAGGCATAGTAGGATTACCAACTACCAAAATATCTTTATTGGTGGATTGTTGAATTTTTTGCCGTCGTTTCTGGGCTAAATCTAAGACTTGAATTGAGGGGGCGGTTAAAATTGTGTGTTTTTCAATTAAATATTTGCCATCTGGATCTTGTAATGCTGGAAAAGGAACAAAAAACAGAGATTTAGTGGGAATAAAAATTACTGGTTTACTAGCATCTGTGGGAAGTAAATCAGCGATCGGTTCAATTAATAATTGATGAAGTTGCTGTAAACGACTTGTTTGTTTAGTTTTTTCCACTTTAGGAACTAATCCTAAACCTCGACCTCGGACACCCATAGATTCACGGCTATCAGAAATTAAATGTGCAAGTAATGAATTATCAGCTTGGTTGTTATTGTGCTGATTTTGGTTTTGATTTTGGGGTAATGGTTTATCCCTAGAAGCAATCTGTTGATGCTGATTAGCTACAATTTTTTTGTGGTAAATATTCGTAAATAAAAATACGCCCCCACCGCCTGCTAATACCAACGCTAGCAATAATGTCTGCCAAATTTTTCGGAAAGATAGGTTTTCCTTACTGGTGTAAGAATAGAAAAATTTCACCTCTTTTTTTGGGAGATTTTTTTCTTTATTTCTGCCTATTTTAGGAAAATTAACCAGACGATTAAGAGGAGCTTTTCGGCTAAATAATAAACGTAAATACAATATAACAATGCCAATAATACTACCAAGACTCAAAATAATTATGGTTATGAATACTGGATGAATTTTTTGGACGTTTACATTCAGTTCTTGCATTAATCCACGCACAAATAACTGAGGATTAGAAGCTAACTGCGCTAACCAAATATTTTGTTGACTAAAAAAGCTAAGATTTACTCTGCGAAATGCTACTTCACCAGTAGGTTTAACAACCCAAATGAATAATTCTGATTCGCTGTTTTGGGTGACATTTTGGCTTTGATTATCCCGATAAACGATCGCGTATTCAACCAATGTTGCTTGACGTTCTTTGGCAATTTTCCGAATTTGGTCGATTTTTGGTGGAGGTGGTGTAGGATGAGCTTTTAATTGCTCGAAGTATTCAGGCGTATATGATAAAAGAGATGATGGACGATTCATTAAATCTACCAACACACGCGCCCGTGACTGTTGCACTAATTCTAAAGCTTCCTCATATTTGCTTTCAGCGATCAAGCTTTGTAAATTATGATTATAGTGCTTAGCAGGTTGGTATTCACCACTCAGATTTAGCTCAGAAATAAACCGATCGATTTGGAATAGCAGATTGTGTGACTCTATATCAGTAAAGTTTTGGTTATTATTATTCCTTGAAAGTGGGTTTTTGAATGAAGGATAAAATATTGTAAATATGTTATCAGAATTTTTTCTGGTTTTGGTTAAAGGGATATTTTGTATATTTTTAACTAAAAAATTTGCCTGAGTTATAATTTTCGATGCTTCCTCGTATCGTTCTGAATTTCTATATGCAGTAGCTATTGTATATAATGCCGAAGCTTTTTGATAGGTATCTTTTTTGGTTTCGGCTATTTGCAGCATTTTAGCGAAAATACTATCTGCTGTTTGAGTTTCTCCAGCTATTGCTTTTTGTGTAGCTACTTTAGCTAACAATTTGAATTTGATTTCATGATAGTCCATAGCATTGACAAGTTGAAATGCGCGATCGATTTCTCCTACTTCCAAATATAAATCTGCTATCATTGGGCGTAAGGCTTTTTCATAGGTAGGATTTTTTGCTATTTGCAGTGTTTGTGATAATAGTCCAAGGTATTCATCTTTTTGTTCTGTGTTTTGTTTTGAATTCCTGATTCGGTTGACATAATTTTCAGCAATTTTACTCAAAGTTCTGTTTGTTATAGAAATTAGTTGTATATTATTAACTATTTCAAGTGCTTGGCTATATTTTTTGAGCATCGATCCAGTGTATCGCTCTTTTGTAAAATCAAGAGCAATTTCAGCTAGTACTTCAGATTTAATATAATTGTTTTTTATTTGATCGACGATTGTGAATATTTCTCCATCTAAGCCCTTTACTGATTTTTTGTTAGTAGTAATGGGCTGTGATAATTCCATTGAAGATTTGGCTGTATTAAAAGCTATTACACCTAAAGTTTTATATTTTATTTCCGAATCCGGGATATTATGAGCAATTATTAGCGATCGATTTTTCAGTTGTTTTACTAATTGTTTTTTAACTTCAGAATTCCCAAAGAATCCAAATGATAAATTGGAAACTTTAAAAGCCATTAAAGCTAAAGTTTTAGACTTAATATCAGGATTCTCGATATTATTAGCAATTGTTAAAGCTTGATCTATCAGATCGCTTACGTCTGCAAATGCCGTTACCCATTTATTTTCATAGAGGTAAATAGATAATTCAATATCTTTGGAAGCATCTACATAACCACAAGCTACTTCACCTAAAATAATGTCTTTACTATGAACATCTTTAACAGCATTAATAACTTGAAAAACTTTGGTTAGTAATTCATTATTTGATTCCGGTTCTGTTTCTATTCCAGCAATCCTGAAATTTTGATTAACTGATCGTTCCCAATTTAGTCTAACTTCAGCATGGGATTGAACAATTTGAGCTAATACTTCGCTTTTAAGAGATATATCTTCTATATTTCGAGCGACTTGAAGCGCTTGGTCGTACTGTTTTAGTGTTGCATATTTATTAGCAATCTTAGCCAATACATTAAATTTATAATCATTAACTTCTATCTTATTGGCAATTTCGAGAGCATTAGTTAGCCTGTTAATACGTTGTTCTGGCTTTTCTTGGAAGTCATATAACTGTGTCCTCATGGATTGAGGTAGCATCTGTAAAATTCGTGCAGGATCTACGTAATTTTCAACGACTCCATATAATGCTATAGATCTTTGATTACGATCTTCGATCGTATTAGTAATTTCAACAATTTGAGTTAGAATTTGAGCAGCTTTTTCTGATTGTTCTAAAGTTGCATATATGCTAGCTATTTTACCTAATATTTTAATCTTTTTTTTGGGTTCTTTTATTCCCTGAGTAACTTGAAAAGATTGATGAAGTAAATTTAAACTTTCGATGTCAAAAGCTTTTTTTAATTTTTGGATTTCTGCTAAGTCTCTTGATAAATTTTCTGAATAATTTAAATTACTGGATAAACTGAGAGGATATTTAAATCGGTGATTTTCTGTAGCGGCTCTATAAAAAGCAGCTAATAAAGTTAAAGAATCAGCTTTATAGCGAGGATTATCTATTGTGTTAGTAACCAAAACACCTTGTTCTAATATTTTATATAATTGTTGAAATTTTTTGCCTCCATAAGAATCATTGCGTGTTGGTCTTTCGATATTTAATAAACTTGTACTAATTAACATTTGGACAATAACACTAGAGGCATATCGATCAGATAACTCTGTTTCCTTAGAGTTAGCAAACTCTTCTCTAAAATTTGGAGTTTTACTACATTTTGGTGATGTGGTAGGATTAGCAGCTAAAGTAGGGAAACTAAAATTAAAATTGCTAAATGTTACCAAAAGTGTAGAAAGCGCTAAGAGTCTAATTTTAAGTTTCATAGTTTTCAATTTGCCTCTAGTATTGGGTAGTATCAGGTATCAGGACTTACGCACTGGCTATAAATGCAATGACATGGTGCGTTACGTTAGCACTTTTCTTGAATGTCGTAGACTATACACACCCTACTTATAGAGACTTTGCCTAAGTCCTAAGTATGACTTTTTATTTAGCTATAGTTCTCCAATTGGTGGAGGTATGCACCCAACTTGATGCTTTTTTTCAAACTACTTCAAATGTAATCGACATGGCTGCTATCTGGGTAGTATCAACTTGTTTAGTTACACTTTCGCTTTTTGTCAAACTTGTATTGTTATTATTGCTACCACGTACTTTATTATTAGATTTACTGCTTTCACCCAAATCTTCTAATAAATTTTCAATTACTTCAATGGGTGTGTAAACAGCAATTGGGCCACTTTGTTGACTACGATTTTGGGCGATCGCCTGCAAAGCTTTCAAAGCTTTTCGTAAAGGCGTTACACTAATAATAATTAAAACTTCCGTCATTCCCAAAGGTTCTTGAGTTTGCAGAGAAAATTTATCTAAATTTGGCTCAGGAAATAACAGCGTTTCCCCTGCTGATAACCTAGCTGCATCTCCAGGTGAAGACCATTGGTTAGGAAAAATGACTGTCATTTCTCCCAGTGAGTTAATTACCAGGACACTAACAAAAAGATCGCGGTTTTCATTATTAATAATCTGTAATTCTACAGGCGTATTCACTGGTATTTTTGCTGATTCAAAATAAGAATTATTTCTCAAAATATTTGTCGAACTTGTTAATTTACCTTCTGCACCTCGGACAGGAAACACTTGTCCAATCAATACATCATTTTGATTAGAACGTTGTAAAGTCGCTGTAACATTTAATCGAGAAGAATTAGTATTGAGCGACATTTTAACCATGCGAATTGCTAGCAATGCTCTCAACTTAGCTTGTAACCTTTTTATAGCATCTGTAACTGTTTCTGCCGCCACGCCAAAAGAATCTTTAATCACTTCACCGCCAACTGAAAATAAACCCAAGCTTCCTATAGCTGGAAGTGGAGCAGAATTTTTACTAGATAGCAATTTTTGATGATAAGCTTCAGTCATTCGACCGAAAATGCAATGTACTTCTCCCTGTTGCAGAGGTAAAGCTTGAATGCGCGGTAAAGCTGACAAAGCATTAAAAGCAATTTTTGTATCTTTATCTAACGATGGATCGACACCAACTTTTAAACTAAAGTTCTGAGGAATTCCTCGGACAATTTCTAAGCAAAATGCACCTGGTTGTATAGTTCCCTGGGAGACTTTATTTAAAAGTTTTCCTCGTCCGACTAAACCTTGACGAGATTCCATCTGTATTTCTCCTATAGTCCTATTATTACCATCAACTACTGCAAAAATCGCAGCTTTTTCAAAAGCCGCTAAACTTTCAGAATCAATCCCTCCCAACCACATTTCCACAAATTCACCATCTATTTTAGTAATTAGTGCTTCTGCTGCGCTAGCTACCTTATCAAGAAAATAAATTGGTTTTTGGTCGTTGGTGCTTCCGGGTTTAATTTCGTATTCTGGGGTTTGCATTGTGAAAGAAAGTTGATTAGTGCTGCGACCAATGTTTGGTAAAATTTTTCTCAACGGTTGTTGGCTATTTTCTTGCCATAAATGCTGACTCATTAAATAAGTAAAAGCACCAGCACTGAAACCGTTGAAAGGATAATCCGCAGCCAGTTGATCGCGATTTGTTGCTGTAATTACTACTCCTTTGGCTACTCCTTTTCTTCTTTGTTGTTTAAATTCAGCTGGGGTTAAATTCAATCGAGATAGCCATTTTTGTTGATAAGCGATTTCTTCTGGTGAAGGTTGAAATTCTTGACCACCTTTAATTGCTCTAACTTGTAAATTACCTCTTTTAGCTCCTCCTGAGTGACAGCAGTCGAGAACAAAAGTAACATTTTCCGTTTGTAATGCACTCATTAATAAAAATAGCGTGCGTCCGGTAATGTCTTGAACAATTCCTCCTGAATTATTTGCAGGACGTGAACTATCAAAAGGAACAATGGTACTATTAAGACCATCGGGAAAATCACGGTCTGAGTCAGCTACTTGTGAGCCATGTCCTGAGTAGTGAAATACTACTACATCGCCTGGTTTTGCTTGCTTAATTAGATGTTCTTCAAAGGCTGTTAAAATACCTTGACGGGTAGCTTGAGAATTGGTTAAAACTAAGATATCTTGAGGATTAAAGCCAAAGTGATAAATTAGTAAGTTTCGTTGTAATTCAACGTCAGTGAGACATCCTTGCAATGTGGTAATTTGACTATTGCTAGCGTAATTATTGATTCCTATAAGTAACGCTAATCGGCGGGAGCTATTAGTAGTACCACGATTTAAATAAACAGAATAAGCAGTGTTTTTTTCCCTAATTTTACATTGGCTTATACCCAAGCTGGCGATCGCCCAACTTACCATGTACAAAAAGTTACGTCGTTTAATTCTAGTCATGGTAAAAAAAACACCCGATCAAGCTTCAGCACTTTTAAAATTAAATCACCCAATATCCATTTCTGCGCCAATACTGTTCCTTCAAAGCTTGCTGTAACTCATTAGGGGAAATTAGCTGGTGTTCAAGTAATAATTCACCTAATTTTTTATTATTACGGAATTGAATAGTCAAAACCGATTCTAATTGAGTTTGAGAAATAATCTTTTTATTGACTAAGATCCAACCTAGTTTGACTGAATGAGCGATACTGCTAACGCAACGCTTCGCGATCGCACTTTTTACGGAAGAAGTAGGTTGCGTTCTGAATGTGGTTGTTTCAGTATTTAGAGTATAGTTAATCACCATCATCTAATCCCTTAACTGTTTTGTCGTTTACTATCTACCTATTTCCTTGCTTTTTTATAGTTCTGTCAGCAAGTTAGCTATGCACCAAACAGTTTTAATTGCGTGGACAAAATCGTTCTAAAGCACTATTCTTAAACTTACTCAAAGGATCAGAAGGTTTTTCTACTTTGTATGCTTCAAGTAAAACATCTCCCCACATTCCACGAGACGCAAAATAATTAGCCTTTGCATAAGCAATTTTTTCCGCAGTTGCACCTTCTTGTTTTAACTGCGCCTCTAAATTAGTTAAATCAGAGGTAATGCGTTCTCTTTTTTCTTTTTCCATTATCTGAAATGTTACTCGAAAAATTGGTACAGAACGTTGATTGAATAGTACTAAATCGTAACTTTGTCCCGGTTCTAAAACCGCACCATTGTATATAATGCTACTTTGATTTTCGGAAACTGTTTGACTCCATAACACCTGTTTATTACTACGAGGGCGGACTTCCATTTTCCGAATACTTCCACGCCAAAGAAATAAAGGGCGATCGCTCCAAACCACTGCTATTTTCCCTGGTTTAGCTGGAGTTATGACACAGATATCTCCACGAGAGCCCGCAGGTATATCATCTCTCGGAGGAGGTACTCTATTGTATAAATCTTCCCAAGGTAACTGAGAATTTGCATTTTCCGATGGTGTTTTTTGAGTAATTAATATTTTAAAATCAGCTAACTTGGCAAAGCTATAGTTTTGGCTCAAAGGGATTCCGATTCCACTTAAAATTACAGCTATTAACCATAAATTAACTTGAAGCATAAGTTTTCTTCCTTGGTAATACAGGTAGAATATAAACTGTCATCATTATTGCTGGTAAAAACCAAGGCAGCAAGATAGCAAATGTTAAGTAAATTTGTAAGCTTATTATGCCATAGATAGCGATCGCGGTTAGTAATATTAATTCTCGAAGACGATGTTTTAAATTTGCCAAAATTACAATTTTTCCTAATAACGCAGCCATAGGAATTAGCCATAAATCAGGTATAGGAATCACAATCCAAGAGTTAATGAAATGATGAAACATATAAGCATGAGCTTCTCCACCAGTAAATTGGCGACGAGGACTTTGCTGCTTTGTTTTTAACCAATAACTTATAGCATTTGGTAAAGCAAAATTATCTTGTCCTTCTTGAAACACTCCGGCTTCACCATAACCTCCGGGAACAATCATAATTACTTGTTGTTGAATGTTAGATAATTCAGAAGAGTTAGGAGCAGTTTTCAGTAATTGCCAAGCCGGGATAGTCTGATAAATTTGTTCGGGGGGAATGGAAAAATCGAAAATAGGCTGTAACCATGTTTGTCCCCAATTATAGGAAAATTTAGTCAATTCTTTAACTGGGGCTCTTGGGGAAAGTAGAGTTTGGTAATTTTTTTGGGTGAATGTTTCTAGATAATCATTTAGTTGCCAGATAAATTCACTTTGACTACTTAAGTTTGGTTGAATTGATTGCTTTTGGGGTAAACCTTGAATATTTATTTTATAAGCTAAGGCTAATGTATAAGAAAAAGGCAGTTTAAAATTAGTTTTACTCTGGGGAAATATTGGTTCTACATACCAATGAGTTAGATTAATATAACCTTGTAAGCTCCAATTTTTGTTAGCTATTTCCGGTAAGACATTCAGCCATTTAAAATCATGATTCTGCACAGAAGCAAACACGAACCAAGTAGGATTTAGTTGCTTTTTAACCGCAGATTTAAGAGATTGATTGAGGATGCGATCGCTTTTTCCCAAAGGACGATCTAACAAATAATCTATCCCAACAACTCTAGCATTTAAAGCAGAAAGTTTATTTACTAATTTAGCTAAATAAGTCCGATCCATTGGTTTAGGATCGGCAATTCTTGCTTGGCGAATTGACTCTTCATCAATTTGCACTAATAATACAGGTGGATGACTATTTTGCGGAATTTGTGCAGTTAATTGACGGTAAATTGCTTGGCTAAGAATCCGCTTCTCTAGTAGGAAGTTCTGTACCGGATCTAACAAGCTAATAAAGGCTAAGGTAGTAAATATAATTGCTTCGGTTTTTGTCGGTAAAACTTGTTTAATTCGTTGCTTCCAACCAGAAGTTGGAATGCGAAATAGAATTGCTTCTGGATGACAAAACAACGAAGGAATTAAAAAAGCCGAAGGGTAAGTTAAACTATGCTCTAATTTCAAGTATTGGCAAGCTGTAACCATTGCTTCTTGAACATTTTTATGTGCTGCTAAAACTTGCAAAAATTTTACTAAAAAAGCTTGTGCTACAGCATTATGAATTGGTTCTCGCATTACTACTACTTGGCTTAATCCTAAGTCAATTAGTGATTCGGCAATGTTTATACCACTGCATGAATTAAATAAGGCAAATTGTAAACCTTTGGCTTGAGCAATTTGCAGATAAGGAGCAATTTCACTAATTGATAAAGAGGTGTTTGGCGCGATCGCTAATTCACCACCAGTTAATTGACTTTCATTACTATGTCCAGCAAAAAATAATATATCCCAACCTTGTTCATCTGCTAAATTAGCACAAATACTTTCTTTCAATTCTGAAATGGAACTTCCTGGTTGCCAACCGATAAACTTAATTTCTGTTATTTTATTACAGCTAAGAACAGCTTGTTTATCAGTTGGAAAGTTAAGTCCTGTCTCGTCTCCTAAAATAGCTAAAATTCTTGGTTTCTTACGTTGAATTTTAGATAGTTTAGTTTGACTATTTTCTTGGTGAATGTTCTGAGGCATTCTAATTATAGAGATGGTTCCTATATTAGTAGTAAATTCTCCGTTTATTTCCCAGGTTTCCCAAGGTAAGCGAGCTAATTCTAAAGGTTCGCAAGTTAGAAATACATTAACTGTTTTTGCTGTATTACTCAATCCTTCTTGATTGTTAGTTGTGAGTAATAAGCTATTTGCGATCGTGCGCCGAATTTCAAAAAGTTCAGCACTGTGTAACCAAAAATGAAACTCATACAAAAGTTTAGCTTCTGCTTGTACTAACCTAGCGTGCCAATCTATGGGAGGCGGAGCAATTCCACCTCCTTCTTCTATTCTTCCCCGCAACGAAGATTTATAAAAGCTGAGATAAATTCTTTGCCATTCTTGATAAATTGTGGTCAATAATTGAGGATATTTCACTTTACAAGAAAGCTGCTGTCCTTTTCCCCAAGATAATTCAAATAAGCAAGTTTGTTCAACTTTTTGAACTTTTAACTTAAAATTATTCATGACCAATCTTTTTTCAATTTTAAATTATGGACAAAATGTAAAAGGTGGCAAAGTCATTGTTTCCCCATTGATTAAAGAAATAGTAATAAAAAAGGATTCTTCCCAATTTCCAGCAACTCTGGCATATAAGTAAGCAGGATCGATTTCTTGACGGCGAACTAATTCACCTAAAATACCAGTATTATCGCTTATTTGCAATCGTGTACCGATCGGGATACTATTGGCTCCGGGGGAACCTAAAATTAAAATTAATTGCCATTCAGGAAGATTTTCTGAAGATAATACTGCCCAGGTGACGGCATAAAGTCGCAAGCAAGTTTCTGGAAAGTTTAAGTTTTGATAAGCTCCTCTTGCTTGTTGGGGAATTTCTGTTCCAGTGCGTGACAATTGAGTGAGAATATCATCAAGTTCTTCAATTGGCGATCGCATCACAGTAGCAAAATTCAGCCGTTCAGTGTTAAAACTTGGCAGGAGTACCCAAGATAGTGATTGTGCTGCTTCATCAAGTTTATCTTGTAGCCATACAGCTACATTAACTAAAGAATTAACTCCTGATTTTTGCTGCTGAAAAACTTCTGGATGGGTAAAAAAAATTCTGGCTTCTTCCCAAGTTAAAATTTGCCACAATTCCTGTTCTGAAGTTTCTAACTGAGGTTGATACTGCGCTAACTTTTCTCTAATTTTAGAAAGCCTATTCGCACTGGCAGTTACCAAATTTTGCTGAGGAAGTGATTCAGGTTCTAAGCACCGCAAAGAGAGCAACAAATCATCAGGATTAACATTAAACCAACTCAAGGGAAGTTGATAATTCCAGTTAAACTGCACTTTAAGTTGATGATTTTCTATTTCTTCAATTAGTTGATAATAAGGGACAAATCCCAAAACATTTGCTTGTTCTAGTTCTTCAATTATTGAAATTATCACATAGAAGTTAGCCTTATATTCTGATAATTCAGTAGCAATTTTAGACAAAGTAATTATTTTATCTATGCTTGTACTTACGGGAATTAAGCAAATTTTGAAGGTTCCTACTTTTAAGTTACAAACACTTTTAAGTAATCCTGCGTATTGAGGTAAAAAAATCGAACATTGATCGTTGTTAATTGAAAGATCGGGTGCGCGATCGCTTAACCATTGTTCAAAGCTCAGTAATGCTAGAGCATTAATATAAGCTTGCCATTGCTGGTTTTCATTTGGAATCGGATCGCTTAGTTCGATCGCTTGATCTATTTGACTAGTATTAAGAGTAATAGTGTCTGATTTTATGGCATCCCACTCAAACCTACTGTCTATTATATTTTTAATCATTGTCCTTCTCCCTGATATTCATTGATTTGATTATAGATATATAGTTCTCCAAGTATAAGACTTATGCAAATTTAGTTTTTTTTTGTTTGGAAGAACTACTCTCTATCGCGTTTGCCTTAACATATAACATATTCTTCTAGCAAATAAACTTGGCAACGGGCGTTTTTTAGTAACTGTACTTTCCGCTTCTGCTTCCTGCATTACATCTTCAATTTGTTGAGAGAGCATTTGTTCAATTTTTGCTTCTAAATTCTTAGCTTCGTTAAGGTTAGTATAAGATAAAGCTCTGTTTAAAACTGAAGCTAATAAATTTTTTAACATTAATTGTCTTACCTCAGTTCGTAGTTGTTTGAGTTTAAGTAATCGCGTGACTTGGTATTGAGCTTGTAATCCTATTTTTCGGGCAATTTCTGCCATAGTTTGTCCTTGACAATGATAAAGATGCAGTGCCGTAGTATACTGGTTTACCAGAGAATTATTTTGCTTTTCCAAAGTGGTGAGGCGGTGATTAATAATAGTTTTTAATGCTAAATCTAAGGAATTCATAAATTCATGACGGTAAAATTGCAAAAATTCATTTTGCTCATCCTCATCATTGTTTGAGTCAGGACTAGGAATTTTTTCAGCCAGTGTGTAACTGTTATCTGAACTGACAATAGGTGCATCTAAAGATTCACTTTTATAGGCTCCGCTTCTAATATAAATCCGGTATTCTCGTAAGAATTTTGCTATATTTTGAAGTCGGGACATTATTTCAGATGGTTTAAATTTTAAATTAGATTTTAGATATAATTGCTGAGAAATTTGTTGTAATTGTTCGGTTGTGGGAGGTAAGCATTGTCCCTGTATTCCTGATTTTCGTGCAGTTCTGCGATCGCGTCGATAAATCCGATGGTAACTTTCTAACAAAACAGCAGCTAACCTAATTTCCGATTCACTAAGATGATGAAACTCTTGGAAAATTCGCTGTAATTGTTCCGAGTTTGTATCATTAAGAATAGCCCAATCAGTAACTAAGTATATGCCATGTTCTATTAAGAAAGCCTTTAGTTCCCGATGCTGTTTAACAAGTTTGCTTGTCCAAGTAGATAAGTTTCCTCGTTCTGGATTATAAGTTTGTAAAATCTCACGAGCAACCGAAGTATAGGAACTTTGTTGCTTTTCCGATGAACGTTCAATCACATCATTAAGAACTAAAGGAAACAAGTCACGGCAAGTAAAACCATAATTATTGCCAAAATTGATTTCCAATTGAATACAAACTTGCTCAATAACGCTGGAAATAAAGCAACGCAAGCATAGCTCAGCTGGATGTGTTGTTGTGTTGCTAGTAGATACTTCAATTAAAGATGTTCGCCAATTTTCCCATAACTGGCGTTGGATTCGGGCATCTACTAAATTTTCATTTGTGATTACTTCAGGAAACGTAGATGTAAAAAATGCTTTAGCCGCAACTATTTCTTCAATCTTACTATTTCCTGTTGCCTCTAACCGGATCAGTAACCAGTACTTGGATGCACTACTCATGCTAATTTTTCCTGTAGTGAGATTAAAGCCTATTTAAGAACATACACTTTATTGTTGTCTACTACATCATATATTTATAAGTAAGAAAGCTCGGTAAATTAAGTAGTAATACCAAATCCGGGTTAAGAACCCCCTTTATACTCAATCGTGGTTAATTACTTTTTTGAACCACGTTCCCGTAGCGTGCCCGCAGCGTGTAAGACACGAAGAACATGAAGAAAGAAGAAGAAAGAAACCCAAGAAGATAGCGGGGGTAGCTAACCTGGATTTGGTATAAATCTTTTTGTAGTTCCTGTCAAATTTACTGGCATAAGGCGACCTTACTAAAATTTTATTACTATTATGTAGTTCTAGAGCATCCTGAGCTATGCAATAAATTAGGACTTACGCATTGACCAAATATCGCGGGTGTGGGTACATGGAGTACAGGTAAGTTCAGTTCCCAAAAGCAACAGAGTTAGATAACATTACTCAAGCTATACTTGATTATTTGCACTGGGTGTGTTGTGTCGCTTCGCATGGTCTTTCCTGGCGATTTATTCGCTTTTTCATGGTTAGATGAGCAAAACTTTTCTTCTGCTAGTTTGACATCTTTAGTACCCTATCAAATCATTTGGTTATTGGCACAAGGAAAAACGACAAAAGAAGTAATGGAGATTACTGGGTATAGTCAGAATTGGATTTATGAATTAGTTAGGGGTTATAACCATTTCGGTCCAGATTCCTTGGGCGATCATCAATGTGAAAACCAGGAGCATGACCCATTACTTAATGATGTACAACAAGCCCAACTATGGTTGGTTTTACAACAACCGCCACCGGACGGTGGGCTGTGGAGTGGTCAGAAAGTAGCGGACTGGATGAGTGAGATTTTAGGCCGGAAAGTAGCCCGTCAACGAGGATGGGAATATCTCATTTTTACTTGATTTACTTTAAAGGCTGTCTTTTAATTTTTTACTAGTCGAAATGTTGGTTTTTACCTGAACTTAAGTTTAGGTGGTTAACTGCACTTAGGTTTGGCAACTTTCAGCTAACATCTGTTAAGCTGTAAAGGGAGTAGGGTAGGCATTGCTTAAGAGTGTCTTTGACTAAAACTTTTAAACTTCAGCAATACCCATCCTACAGTACGTCAAATTTGAGGTAGTTGTATGAAGCCTCTGTTTCAGCGAGTTAGCATTACTACACTTTTCCTCAGTATATGCCTTCCTTCATTAGCTCAAGCAGCAAGTAATTCCCAAAATAGAGTAGTTAATGATGTATTAGTTAAAACTACGTTAGTGTCACAAGTACAGCCAGGAAATTTTGATTCTAAAGATTTTAATTTCTGGGCTAATCAGTGTAAAGTTTTAGAAAATGAACAAAATTATACGGAAGCTTTAGCGGCTTGTGAAAAAGCGATCGCACTCCAACCAAAAGTCAAAAATCCCCAACTTTGGGCGAGTCGCAGCAATGCGCTGTTTCAACTAAAAAAATATGCTGAAGCGATCGCATCATACGATTTTTTACTTAGTTTTTCCCCTAAAGATTCTTTAGCTTTGACTCGACGTTGTGAGGCTTTATACCATTTAGAGAAATATGAAGATGCGATCGCTTCCTGCGAACAAGCATTACGAATAGATGGAAATTGGGGAAATGCTTCTCCAGCAGATTCTTGGTATAATCGGGGTTTAATACAGAGAAAGCTAGGGCAAAATGAAGAAGCTTTAACTTCATTTGAAAGAACTTTAAATTTAAAATCAGACTATACTTTAGCTTTGGTAGAAACTTGCGGAACATTAGGAGATTTGGGAAGATTTGAAGAAGCTATTTCCGCTTGCGAACAAGCTAAAGATTCTCTTCCCGTAGAAGCTTTGACGGCTAAAGCGATCGTCCAACAAAAAGCAGAGAAATGGAAAGATGCGATCGCCACCTACGAACAAGCTTTAGCTATTAATCCTAATAACGCAATTTCTTGGACAAATCAAGGTATTCTTCTAGAAAAATTAGGTCAAGATGAAAAAGCACTTGATTCTTATAATAGAGCAATTAAAATTAATGCTAAATCTTCTTTAGCCCAAGTCAATCGCTGTGCAGTTTTCAACCGATTAAATAACTATAAAGAAGCCTTAGAAGCTTGCGAGACTGCTGTAGCTGGTGATGGAAGTTGGGGTGAAAGAAATGCTGCTTATGCTTGGAATCAGCGTAGCAGTGCGCTGATAGGTTTGAAGCAATATCAAGAAGCACTAGATGCGGCTGAACGAGCAATTAATATTAATGACCGAATTGCCGAAGCTTGGAATAACAAAGGTGTAAGTTTATGGAACTTGGAAAAGTACCAGGATGCTCAAATTGCGATCGCCAAAGCTGTCGAAATTAATCCTCAATATAGTCAAGCTTGGTTTAACTACGGTAGGTTACTTAGTAGGTTGAAAGAATACGATCGAGCATTAGAAAATTATGATAAAGCCTTAGCAGGCAATGTTAATTCACTGCAAAGTTTGACTTGTAATAATATTTTAAATCAGGATGGTTCAGAAAGTCATAAATTACAACTATATCCTAAATTAGTTGAGAAGACTAAAGGATTTTGTGCTAATATATTGATTAATAAAACAGCAGCTTTGTGGAACTTAAAAAAATATGAAAATGCTTTAGGTTTTATCAATCAAGCCATTAAACTCAATCCCAAATCTTTTGAAGGATGGTACAATCGAGCATTAGTATTGTTGGACTTAGGACAGTATAATGAAGCATTCACTTCTTATGATGAAGCTGATAAGTTAAATCCGAACAGTTTTCAGGTTCTAACTGGTAAAGGTTTGGCTTTAGAAAGAATGGGTGAAGACCAAAAAGCATTAGAAGCTTATGAAGCCGCTTTGAATGTTAATCCCAATTACCAACCCGCTCAACAGTACAGAGATTTATTGTTAGTAAAACTCAAAACTCAAAATTGATTTTTCCATTATTCTTTGCTGTATACCTACCACCCACTACCAATGACTACAGAATTTGAATTTATCTTACCTAAAGGTTTAGTAGATACTGAGGGAAAAATACATCGTCAGGGAGTAATGCGTTTAGCTACTGCTAAAGATGAAATTTCCCTGCAACAAAACCGCTATGTTCGAGAAAATCCTGGCTATGGATTTTTAGTAATGCTGTCACAAGTTATTACTAATTTAGGCGAATTAAGTTCAGTTACTCCCGACTTGCTAGAAAATCTTTTTACATTAGATTTAGCTTATTTGCGGGAATTTTATAATCGGATTAATCAACAAGGAAATGCTTCTATTTCAGTAAAATGTCCGAGATGTAGTAGTGATTTTAATGTGGAGTTAGAATTAGCGGGGGAGTTGCAGGCTACCCCTTAGAACAAGTACATGAGGAGGTAGCCTGTATCGCGTTTTATTTCCATTGGTCTTTAGAAGAGATTTTGAATTTGGAACATAATAATCGCAGACTTTGGGTAAGAGAAATTGGTAAGTTGAAAGGCTAATTCTTAAATTTGCTATTCCCCAAGCTATCGCACTCTATCCAATTTAACCAACAAGCGATCGCATTAACGCAAGTACAGTAATAACACTCTAGGTATGTACTTGCGCTTGGGCGCTAAACAGGAGTTTCCCCCGCAGTGGGAACTCCAGACTAACTTAAGTTGCTAGTTACTGGTGATATTACACTTTTGCTTTCTAGTAATTAGAGTTTGTGCTGGCACTTTAGGCAACTTTTTCTGTATCTTTTGAGGATGATTCAACTAGAATTGGATCGATATCTTGGCTTTTGTCTCGCTAAAGAAACTCATCTAGAAGTTGAAAGAAATAATTAAACTCAGCCTTATGATCAATACAGGTGCCAATTCTTCCAATTTTACTCTTCGATGCTGTTGCAAGAGTAAAGCTAATATCAAGCAAATTAAAAACTCCGCTTTTTTTAGTTGAGTTTTTAGCTGTTGGGTGTAAAATAATAGTAATAAATTCATTATTTTCATTAATTAGGTCTTCTTGAGAAGATTCTACCTCTTTTTTTTTGACAACAATCGGTAAACCCCTTACTGCGTCAGGGGTTTACCGATTGTTGTCACCCCGTCAGGATATTTTCCTAATGCCTGAAGTGCTTGTGCTTGGTTAATTTGACTACCAATTACACCATTTTCATCCTTAGCTTTATGATATGCAATTTCTGCTTGTTGCCAACTTTCTAATGCTGCTTCTGCTTTCCCTTGTTCGAGTTGTTTTCTTCCAGTTTTATTCCAGGTAATAGTGGTTTGTAAAAACGTGGAATTTGTGGGAAATGCAATAGCCTCTCCAGCCATTAACATTCGCGGTATAATCGGTGCTACACTCACAGTAACAACTAGTGACAAAATCGCTAAAATTAAAAATTTTACTAATAACTTTTTCATTTGCAACTACCAGGTAAAAGTATAAAATTAGCTGGTGTAACAGGTGTTTGAGCAGTTAAAATTATTTCACCATTTTCTCCCCTTATCCAACCTTGCGCCTCCACAATTTCAGTTTTTTGTAGTTCATTTTGCGATCGATAATTGTTA
>NZ_JBHFNQ010000017.1:0-45421 GCF_041929345.1 Floridaenema aerugineum BLCC-F46 | reverse complement strand
ATGGTACTAGTGGTTGCTTAGAGTCCCGGGACATTTCACCCTGATAACTCAGGTCATTGATTCTTGAGGGTTAAAGTAAAATAATTGTTAACTATTTTAGCTTATAAATGACTACAAATTAAGTGAAGTTTTACAATACCTAATTTTACTTAAGAAAATTTACTGTCTTTACCTTTGCCACATAAAAAGCCTAATTCACTGATTTGCCCGATCATTAGTTATTAATTAAAGATAGGCACTGCGATAACCTTCAAAACTGAGTAACTGGGATGATTAAACAGTTAGGCATTAGCGGCAAAAGGCTCGGGAGAAAAGTCAAGCAACAGCTTTTGAAAGATCAAAGGGTATGGATTAGCGTAAGCATCGTTGCGGCTGGTTTAATTTCCCTGCGACTGATGGGACTGTTGCAGTTTGGGGAATGGGAAGCTTTCGATCAGTTTTTTCGGTTACGTCCACCCCAATTAGTTGATGAACGAATATTAATTGTGGGTATTGAAGAGGGAGACATCCAGCGCCTTGGTAGTTGGCCGATTCCCGATCGCAATATGGCAGAGTTGATCGAAAAAATCAGTTCTCTGCAACCCCGTGCTATTGGTTTAGATATCTACAGAGATTTACCAGTCCAGCCTGGTCATACAGAGTGGTTAAAAGCGGCACAGACAACAACTAACTTAGTTGGCATTGAGCAACTAGGCAACAAAAATAGTCCCGGAGTAGCAGCACCGCCTGTTTTGCAACAGGAAGAGCGAGTAGGTTTCAACAATGTAGTGATCGATCCTGATGGCAAGGTACGTCGCAATTTATTGTATTGGCATATCAACAATAAACCTCGCACTAGTTTTGCTCTTAAGTTGGCTTTTAGGTATCTTCAAGCAGAAGGTATTAAATCGCAGTCTGCTAAAGACGGTAGTGGTTATTTACAGCTAGGTAAAGCTAGATTCGATCGCTTTCAACCCAATGACGGTGGTTACGTGAGGGCTGATGCTGGTGGCTACCAAATTTTAGCTAATTTCCAAGGCCCAGCAGGTAGCTTTCGCACCGTTTCTATGGCACAAATGTTATCTGGGGAAGTACCTCCTGAGTGGGTGCGCGATCGCATCGTCTTAATCGGCTCAACTGCTGAATCCCTGAAAGATTTTTTCTTCTTCCCTTACAGCACTGGTCTTTTTATTAGCGGCGCAAAACCAATTTCCGGCGTAGAATTGCAAGCGAATTTTATTAGCCAAATTCTCAATGCCTCCCAAGGAAAAACAGTTTTATTTCAGGTTTTGCCGGAATCCTTAGAAGCATTATGGATTTTTCTTTGGAGTTGGTTGGGGGGAATTGTTATTTGGCGATCAAACTCTGTAAAACTTTCTATAGTTCTCATATTTTTCGCCACATTCGCCCTATTTATTATTAGCTATTTGGCATTTTTAGCAGGTTGGTGGTTGCCCTTTTTTCCCCCAATGTTAGGACTTTTAGGCTCTGCTACCATCATTACAGCCTTGGTTGCTCACTTAAAAGAAGAATTAAAACGTTCCAAAGAATTCTTACAAAATCTCATTGATGCTATTCCCGATCCAATTTTTGTCAAAGACAAAGAACATCGCTGGATTGTCTTAAACCAAGCCTACTCTAAATTTCTTGGTTATCCTTTAGAAATTCTCCTAGAAAAATCAGATTTTGATTTTTTTCCTAACCATGAAGCCTATAACTTTTGGCAGCAAGATGAATTGGTATTTCAAAGCGGTGACGCAACAGAAAATGAAGAACAATTTACCAACTCTCAAGGCATTACCCATCATATTGCTACTAAAAGGTCATTGCATAAAGATCCCGCAGGTAACATCTTTTTAGTAGGCATAATTCGTGACATTACTGAACGTAAGCAATTAGAAGAACACCTGAAACGTACCGCCGACGAGTTAGCTCGTTACAATACAGAGTTAAAAGTTTCGGAAGACCGTTTGCGCTACTTAGCTTACCACGATACCCTGACTGGCTTACCTAATCGGAAACTTTTTTACGAACGCTTGAGTCAGTCAATCGAATGGGCAAGTCAAAATCATCACTTAGTAGCTTTGCTATTCTTAGATTTGGATGGCTTTAAACTAATTAACGATACCAAAGGACATGATATCGGAGATCTACTCTTGCAAACTGTAGCTGAACGACTCAAACGTTGCTTACGCAGCAGTGATACTGTTTCGCGTTTAGGCGGCGACGAGTTTACTGTTATTCTTCCTGGGATTCCCTCTTTAAATGATATTGCTAGAGTAGCTGACAAAATTCTCACAACGATTAATCAACCTTTTGTTTTGCAAGGTCACAAAATTTACATCTCCACTAGCATCGGGATTAGCGTCTATCCCTTAAATGGTGAGGATATAGAAACTTTGATTAAAAACGCTGATGCTGCTATGTACTCAGCTAAGGAATTAGGAAAAAATAACTACAACTTTTTTTAAGTTTCTTTAATATTTGTTGTAAATCTGTAATATTACTGAGAAATATCCAAAATATATCTTAAGTATATTTACTAATTTAAAATTTTCTGCTGAAATAGAAAGTACAGCAAAGCGATCGCGAAGCTTACTGAACTGGGAAAAATCAGTTTTATTTAGCAATCATAATTTTCCGGGAAATTACCGATTTTTCTTGGTTAAGCATATATACTAGAATTGAGCAGACAAGGTTTGAGGCACTATGAGTACCTTTTTGAGGTTAGTAGGTTTAGGAACACTGATTGCAGGATTACAATTAGTTATTCCTGAAATATCCAGTGCTACTGTTATCAACAATCACCTCGGAAATTTTTCCTCTGGAGCTAGGTCTAAGCCAGTATTCCGGGTGTATAATAATTACACTCCACCAGACAATGGTGAGCCAAATGACGCAAATCAAGGTTCTGGAACGCGGTGAATTTTGGGATTGATTTGCGATCGCACCTACCAAAATCTTGTTTACTGTTTAAGCAACAAATAGTAAAGATATCCATTACTCACAGTCATTCCCGCCCTTTGTTGAGCTACTTTTCCAGTTCCCAGGAAATAGTCTACCCTGCCAGCACCTTTAATTGCTCCCCCTGTATCTTGATCGAGTACGTAGCGCGACACAGTGTTAAATTGGATTTTTTGATTAGCATCGGCGTAGGGAAGAGGTGCGTGGATTAAAGCTAAAGCGCCGGGGGGCATAATTGATTTGTCAGTGGCGATCGATCTATCTGCGGTTAATGGTACGCTAATGCTACCCGTCGCCGGACGACCATAGTTTTCCTGAAAAAATACAAAACTGCGATCGCGTGGTAAATAATTATCTAATTCTTGCGGATTTTGGTGAAAATATTGCCAAATCACAGGCAGAGTCAGATTTTCTAACGGCAACTTCCCATCATCTGCCAAAGCCTTACCAATGCTGCTATAGTTATAAGCTGTATTCCCTGCGTAACCTACAGTGGTAATCGTACCATCGGTTAAGCGCAATTTTGCCGAACCTTGAATGTGAATTAAGTAAGCTTCTAAGCGATCGCGCAACCAAAACAATTCTAATCCCTTTAACTTACCCTTGTCTGCTTGCAAACCATCTTTTCCTTCCAACTGTTTTCTAGTAGGATGAGGTTTCGACCAAGATTTTAAATTAGGTGGCAAACGATAGAGAGGATAGCGATATTCCGAGGTAGGAGTTCGACTAGCATCATAAACAGGTTCATAATAAGCAGTAAACAATACATTTCCCAACCCATCTCTACCGATAGACTGGTAAAAGACAAACTCTTTTTGTACCTCTGACCAAAGTTGTGCAGCGTCACCAGAAGTTCTGACTAATTGGCGAAATCTGGTTAAACTGCGAATTACGCGATCGCGAGTAATTCCCGGAATAGTATACTTTCGGTAATCAGTAATTGCTTGGGGAGAAGAGAGATAACGTAAACTATTGTCGATCGATTTTAACAGGGCAATTTTATCCCCAGCTTGCTGATTTTTCCCCCAAATTTGCTCATCCATTCCCATATAATTAGGTAAAGGAGTTTTCACAGGCGACAAAACTGGTAAACTCTTGGGAGGTTTAGGAAAATCTCTAAGCAAAATTTGCGGATCGGGAAGTTCTGGAATTAAAAAATCTGATGATACCGGATTAATATTTACAGATTGCTGCCAAAAAGCTAACAACCATCCATAAGCAATCATCAATAATCCCGCATTCAAAGTGATCAAGGAGAGAGTCTTTTTCATAGGTGATGAGGGATTGGGGAATTGGATAATTGGAGAAATTAATTAACTCAAAACTTTTTCCTTAACTCAAAACTCAAAACTCAAAACTCAAAACTCAAAACTCAAAACTCAAAACTTTCCCTCCTCCCCATTCCCCACCGGAGAAGATTGCCACCATTGGTTATTTTGAATCAATGTGTGAGCTTGCCATTGGGGGGAAGTTTCGGGAAAATCAGAGCGATAGTGACCGCCACGACTTTCGGTGCGAAAAACAGCGCTTCTGAGGATTAAGTATGCCACATCTAAAAGATTTCGTGTCTCTCCCCAAAGCTTAATTTGTGCTTCAATGTCCGGGAAATTTAACAAAACATTCTGGGGTGGTTGTAAATTTTGTAAGTACTGACTAAACTCCAAAGCAGCAAAGTCTTTTTGCCATAATTCTACTTGATCGATCGCACCTAACAACTCATCCCCTCGTCGCGAAATCCCCGCACACCGCCACATCAAACGCGGTAACTCCTCTCGAATCAACTCAACTAAAGAAGGCAGAAGGCAGAAGGCAGAAGGCAGAAGGGAAATAGTCCCCTTGTCCCCTTGTCCCCTTCTCTCAAGGAGCAAATTACTCATTTGAGCGCCAAACACGATACACTCTAACAAAGAATTACTCGCCAAACGGTTAGCGCCGTGAACTCCCGTACTAGCAGTTTCCCCCACAGCATATAATCCCGGAATTGAAGTTTGATTCATTAAATCAACTAAAATCCCTCCCATCCAATAATGAGCAGCAGGAGAAACAGGAATTGGTTCTGAGAATACATCAATTCCCCAATGCTGACAAACTTGGATAATATTGGGAAATCGATAACTAATTTTTTCTTTGGGAATCGGGCGTAAATCTAGCCAACCATGAGGTTCCCCTGTATGTTGTAAATGGTGAAAAATCGCTCGACTGACAACATCTCTGGGAGCAAGTTCACCTTTTGGGTGATAATCAAAAGCAAAACGGTAGCCTTGAGAATCGATTAAATGAGCACCTTCACCCCTGACAGCTTCGCTAATTAAAAAATGTGGCGCATTTGGTTTCATTAAAGCTGTAGGATGAAATTGGCAGAATTCCAAATCTCGGACGATCGCACCTGCACGATAAGCCAATGCTACCCCATCACCCGTACTAACTGCCGGATTAGTAGTTTGGCAAAAAACTTGTCCCCCACCCCCAGTTGCTAACACCACAGCTTGAGCACTTACCCAGAGTAACTCACCTTGGTAAATTAAACTTACCCCTTGACAATACCCTTCACAGAGCCAAAGATCCAAAACAAAAGCTGGCGAAAGCACCTGAATATTTGCACGTTCCAAAACTTTAGCAGTGAGAGTGCTCACAACAGCCCTTCCGGTAGTATCAGCAGCATGAAGCACGCGAGGACGAGAATGTGCAGCTTCTAAAGTCAAGGCTAAAGTATCGCCTTTGCGATCGAAACCCACCCCCATTTGTACCAAAGAATCAATACAACTGGGAGCTTGTTCCACCAAAAACTTTACCGCCTCCAACTCACAAAGACCAGCCCCAGCTTGCATCGTATCTTCAATATGGAACTCTGGGGAATCACTCGGATCGATAACAGCAGCGATACCCCCCTGAGCCCAATCACTAGCAGATAAAGGTAAGCTATCCTTAGTAATTAAGCCCACTTGTAAAGATTCTGGCAAACAAAGTGCTGTATAGAGACCAGCAGCACCCGCCCCAACTACTAAAACATCGAATCTATTTGCTAAAGAAGTGGAAATAGAAGAGTGCAAATACAACTCCCAGAAAAACTTTATTTAACAGAGTACTCTGGATTGGAAAATTTTTGGTTTCAGATTTTCCTATTCTCCCATTTATTCCTCTAGAGCTATCCCTCTGTTAGCTAAAATACCATTACTTCTATATTTGAGACGATCGAGGATCAACGTCAAACAGAAGCGAAATTGTTACATAATTACTTGATTTTCCATGATGAAGCCTTATCTAGCCGCAGCCATTCAAATGACCAGTGTACCTGATTTAGAAAAAAATCTGATTCAGGCAGAAGAATTAATCGACCTCGCCGTGCGTCGGGGTGCAGAACTGGTAAGCTTACCAGAAAACTTCTCCTTCATGGGCGAAGAAAAAGATAAAATTGCTCAAGCAGAAGCGATCGCGCAAAAGAGCGAAAAATTTCTCAAAACAATGGCGCAACGCTTCCAAATCACCATCTTAGGCGGCGGATTTCCCGTACCCTTAGATAATGGCAGAGTTTACAACACCGCTTTGCTCATCGATCCTAATGGTACAGAACTCGCCTGTTACCAAAAAGTACACCTATTCGACGTAGACTTACCCGACGGTAACACCTATCGCGAATCTAGCACCGTCATGGCGGGAACACGCATTCCCCCAATTTATCCATCCAAAGAACTGGGAAATCTGGGACTTTCCGTATGTTACGACGTGCGCTTCCCGGAACTGTACCGTCACCTATCCCAAATGGGAGCCGAAGTATTGTTTGTTCCTGCCGCCTTCACCGCTTACACTGGTAAAGACCATTGGCAGGTGTTGTTACAAGCCAGAGCGATCGAAAACACCTGTTATGTAATCGCCCCCGCCCAAACAGGGAGACATTATGCCATGAGACAAACGCACGGGCACGCCATGATCGTCGATCCTTGGGGAGTAATTTTAGCCGATGCAGGAGGCGATCGACCAGGAGTAGCCGTAGCAGAAATCGACCCCCAGCGCCTAGAACAAGTCCGCCGTCAAATGCCCTCACTGCAACACCGAGTTTTCATCTAAATTAATGGGTTATCTAGTACGAGATTAATTGGTGAAATCTTTAATTTATAAGCAATCCCAGTCCCCAATCCCCAATCCCCAGTCCCCATACCCTCAAAAGGTTAGTGTGATCTTATCCCCGCCCTACTACACTAATCACTAATACCACTGAAGAATTGAGCTAGTTTCATGGTTAGTTCTCGACCATCCCCACCAAAAAGTAAGTTACTCAACTGGTGGGAAGCCCTAACTCCATTGTCGCGCCTACTAGTAATTGCCCTAGCAGCACCACTTACCGTGTTAAATGCTTGGGCATTTTCGGAAATTTTCGGTTATTTTGAATCCCTGTTTGTGATTCTGCTAGTAGCTTCCCTGTTAGCTTTTCTCCTGAGCTATCCCGTAGACTGGCTAGAACAACGGGGAGTCAACAGAGCTCAAGCAGCAATCTTCGTCTTCTTATCTACAGTGTTGATTTTGGTAGCAGTGGGAGTAACACTAGTGCCACTAGCCTTTACCCAAGCCCAACAGTTAGTAGCAAGATTACCAGAATGGATCGACTCAGGACAACGCCAACTAGTAATGATCAACGAAAGAGTTGACATAGTAGGATTACCCATCAGTTTAGATGGATTAATCGGGCAAATTAACGATCGCTTAAAAGCCAACCTGCAAAACATAGCCGGAAGAACCCTCAATCTCGCCTTAAATCTCACAGTATTAACTGTAGTCAGATTGTTAGATGTCTTATTGACAATAGTAGTAACCTTTTACTTACTGCTTCATAGCAAAGATATTTGGGTTAGCTTAATTCAGTGGCTACCGACACGCATTCAAAAGCCATTCTCTCAGACATTGCGATCGAGCTTTCAAAACTACTTCACCGGACAAATAATCCTAGCCACCTGCATGGCTTCTGGATTAATCTCCGTTTTCCTACTACTAAAAGTACCCTTCGGCTTGCTATTTGGCCTCACCATAGGTTTAATGGCACTCGTACCCTTTGGCGGCTCCGTTGGCATCGGACTAGTAACCTTTCTCGTCGCCTTAAGAGACATTGGATTAGCCTTACAAGTTCTAGCCGCCGCCCTCATTGTCCAACAAATAGTCGAAAATATCATTGCACCCAGAGTATTAGGCAGTGTCACCGGATTAAATCCCTTCTGGGTATTCATCGCCATCCTAACCGGAGCCAGAATCGGCGGACTCTTAGGAGTAGTACTAGCAGTACCCACCGCAGTAGTCATCAAAGAAGCACTAACCTCCATCCGTTCCGTCAGAAAAGCCGACGAAGCCCAACAAAATAATCACACCACCAAAGACAACTCTGCCATCATCAAAGCCAACAACGATAACTCCTCCCTCAATAACACTAAACCCAATCCCACATCAACCGAATCAGTTCTAGAAGTCAAAGAATAAAAAGTCTGTTGTCACGACTTCAGTCGTTTCAAGGCTGGGCAAAACACGACTAAAGTCATCACTACAAACCAACAAAAAAACGGGTAGCCTGAAAAACTACCCGCAATATTCATGTAAATTAGAGGCTAAATTAGCAAAATTGCCATTTAGACCGTCGCAGCAGTCTTAGTCACAACGTTCAATTCGCCCTTAGCATACTTAGCTGCATAATCATCCAAAGTCATTTGCTTGATCTTGCTAGCATTACCAGCAGTGCCGAAAGCTTCATAACGCTCAGCACAAACTTTTTGCATATACTTGATCGAAGGCTTGAGGAAGTGACGCGGGTCAAATTCACTGGGTTTTTTAGCTAGTGCTTCCCGTACCGCAGCAGTAATTGCCAAACGGTTGTCAGTGTCAATATTCACTTTCCGAACACCACTCTTAATACCCTTTTGGATTTCTTCCAAAGGTACACCATAAGTTTCAGGAATTTGACCACCGTACTGGTTAATCAAGTCTAGTAAATCTTGAGGTACAGAGGAGGAACCGTGCATTACCAAGTGAGTGTTAGGTAAGCGGCGATGAATTTCTTCAATCCGGCTGATAGCTAAGATTTCACCAGTTGGCTTCCGGGTAAACTTGTAAGCACCGTGACTGGTACCAATAGCAACTGCCAAAGCATCAACTTGAGTTTGTTCCACAAAGTCAACAGCTTCATCAGGGTCGGTCAACAGTTGGTCATGAGATAATGTGCCTTCAAAACCGTGACCGTCTTCTTTGTCACCCTTTCCAGTTTCCAGAGAACCTAAACAACCCAGTTCACCTTCAACACTTACGCCGATCGAGTGAGCAACTTTCACTACTTCACGAGTAACATTGACATTGTACTCGTAGCTAGCAGGAGTCTTGGCATCAGCTTCTAAAGAGCCGTCCATCATCACGCTAGTAAACCCATTTTTCATGGCTGAGTAGCAAGTAGATGGCGCATTGCCATGATCTTGGTGCATCACAATGGGAATCTCAGGATAGGTTTCCACTGCCGCTAAAATCAAATGGCGAAGAAAATTTTCTCCAGCGTATGAGCGAGCGCCACGAGAAGCCTGCAAAATCACGGGACTATCTGTTTCTTTAGCAGCCAGCATAATCGCTTGGATCTGCTCCATATTGTTAACGTTGTAAGCTGGAATACCGTATCCATTCTCAGCAGCGTGATCCAACAGCAGCCTCATTGGTACAATCGCCATAAGTGGTCCTCCTATATTTGGTTGCTCAGCTAATTGGGTTTGTACAATCTTAAATGATTAGAATAATCTTAAGATATTTTGCGACTCAATGGAATCTCTTCTAGGAATTTTTGCTCAGATTGCTCAGAAAGGGTACTGGATGCCAAGATAAATTATTTAATTATCTCCCCTACTCCGGGCGCACACGCAGGTGCGCCCCTACTATCAATTAAAAAATGGGTCGCCCGGGATTCGAACCCGGAACTAATCGGTTAAAAGCCGAGTACTCTACCGTTGAGTTAGCGACCCGTGTTATTTATGTTTTTCGCAACGTTTATCACTATAGCACAGCTATTCAAAAAAATGGAAGGGGTTGAGGAAAAAATTTTTCCGGTTGCGATCAACTCAGGGTTACGGTGAGAGCAACTACTGTTTCTAGGGAGGCTTCTGGCTCTAGAATAATCAGTTGTTCGCCTGTGTTCATGGCGTTGCGAGGGGCACTCCAAGGTTCTAAGCAATAGAAATCTTTGCCTTTGACAGTCCAAAACACGACTCTAGAGTAGGCATCATCGTAACTCAAATGTAAATGTAGGTTGCGGCTGTTATCGGTAACGCTAGCCCAAACATCGGTTAAATCGCGAAATGCCACATCTATTTCATCGCTTTCAAAGTCGAAACTGCCTGTAAAGGGGTGAATTGTTTTATTTCGCTGGTCTTGGTATTCAGTTGAGGGAATCTGGAACTGGAGTGTGGTTTTATCTACGGTGGCGAAGTAAGGATGCAGTCCTGTAGAAAAGGGCATGGATTCAGCAGATTTGTTGGTGTAACTTTGCCGAATTTCTAAGGTGCTACCTTTGAGTTGGTAGGTGAAGATAACTTGAAAGTCAAAGGGGTAAAGCTGCTTTGTTTGGTCGTTGCTTTCTAAAAGCAGGGTGATGCTGGCGCATTCTTGGGTTTGTTGGTCGATTACTTGCCAAGGTAAGTCACGGGCAAAACCATGTTGTTTCAGTTGGTATTCTTTACCGTGAATGGTGTAGGTGTTGTCAGGTAAGTTGCCGCAGATGGGAAATAAGATGGGTATTCCGCCTCTTACGGTTAAGTCGGGATTGGCAAATCTTTCGGCATCTAAATAGAGAATTTCTTCGTCTTGTAGCTGCCAGCGGGTGATGATTCCGCCTCGTTCTGGTACGACTTCCATGCGGGATTGGGCATGATGGTCGGTGAGAATGTAGGTTTTGTATTGCTGCTGTTGGATTGCGATCGCAAACTCCATAATACTCCCCTGTTCAATCTAATGGATGCTCACCTCACTACTTTACTAACAGATCGATCGCTTTTGCCTTTCGATAATCTTTACCAAGGTTTTTTAATTAACCCTGACTATCTTTACAGTCTCTTAACAGTAGCCCAGATAAGCTATTACCATAGATAAATTTCTCAGTTGCCGTCTTAAACTTCTACTCGGTAGCAAAAACTGTCAGAGCAATATTTGAAATCAGCGATTTAAAAGCCTCAGTGATTCAAATCACACTTTAACAGTGGACTTTATCACAACTTGCTACCGCTCTCAGTCATTTACCTCTAAAAGCAAATGTTTAAGACTAGAATTGACGGTTAACGCATCAAGGATGCTCAGGAAGTAGTTATGATTCGTTCACTAGTTAAGTCAGCTTTTCAAACAGGGTGTTTAAGTGTTGCTTCTGAAGGTCTTATTGGTCAAGTTCTGGCCCATAAAGGCTATCAATCCGCTGACTTAGATGCCCTCTCTTCCTTGTACAATGCAGTAAATTCTGGTCAAATTGAGCGAGAGGCACGCGGGGCAGTCACGCAAACTCTCATAGAGTACGTGCAACCCTGTCTAGAAGATACGCATCAACTAACTTTTCTGGTTGGAGGAGTGTAGTGTATTCATAGATACATCAAACAACTCATAACTGAGATTTAATTACAGGCAAGGACTAACGGCAAAACTCCGAGCAGGCAAATTGCCGTTAGATAGATTAGGTAGTCTGTAAATAGGAAAAAATTGTGCAATTATTTTAAATATTAGAATTTACTCTTGAGATTGCTCTGCGATCGGTTACATATAGTTGACAAGCAAAAAGTAATGCAGCAAAAAGTAAATAAATAATCTGCTTTGCTAAAGGCTTTAGCAGATTTGCTCAGTTTAGCAAGAAAGAAAAAATTATTTTCCCCAGGGCTTCCAGAATGGCAATTGTGAGGGGGCAAGTGCTAACAGCTTAGATGGGGAAAGGGTTTGAGACAGCTACCCAAGGGAAAAATTTCCTCATTTGTACAGTTTGCTGCGGTGATTACTACAAAAATGGTAGTTCTCCCTAGAGTAATAAAACAGAAGTATTGATAGAATAAAAGGTATCTATATAATGGCGTTTCCTCACACGCGATCGAATCTAGTTGAACGCTACTATCCTTAAATGATTACTACCACCGTTACCGAGAAACCAAAGAATTTTTTTCCACCTGCTATCTGTTGCTCAATTCGAGATAAACTTTTTCTAACCTTAGCATCAGATAAACATCAGGATGTTGTCTGCTTCTGCAGCAACAATTTATGCTGAGGTGCCTAGATCTCAATGGTTACACCTCTGAGTATCTGGGTTGAGATGAAATGGCTGGCTAAATGTTAAGAAATTTTCCCGAAGTCAGTCGCCAAAGATAGATTAACAAACTAAGCACTTGAAGAGTTCCCTGTTCAGGAGAAACAATATATGCTACACCGCAAGATATATCAACTCTGTTGCGATGGTCGAGAAGTCTGTGTGTTCTTGCGGGACCAGCAACGTTGGATTGAACGCGCCCGAATCATCGATATTGAGGGTGATTTAGTCACTTTGCGCTATGAGACAGACGAAGATGATGAAGTCTCTTCTTGGGAAGAGATGGTACGCTTAGAAAGTATCGGTGCGGTGAGTCAAAAACTAGCTTCTGTACCGAGAGGCAATGTCGAACCTCTAGTTTCGGATGATTGTCCAGAAGCAGAGCAAATTCGCAATCATTTCCCGGATTCTAATCTAGATTAATTAATAGGTAATGGGTAGTGGGTAGTGGGTAGTGGGTATTGGAATTCCTAGTCCCGAGTACCGATTACCTACTACCAGCCTGAATCTTGTCAACTAGCAAGTTGAGTTAATTAGAATTGTCGCCGTTTTCCCGTTCTGGCTTCAAAGAGGGTTCAAATACAGGACAGTATCCGTCCGGTGTCACTTTAAAATCAAACAGAGGTGATGCTGGATTTCGGCAACGTTGTCCGCGCATATAACGACAGTTGCCGCAGCAAGCTAGGTCAGCGGGTAAGCGATCGCTTCTTTGGGTTAATAACTCTCGTTGAGTTAACCCGCGCAATACCAGTTCCTCACCTTGCCAACGTGCTTCCACTAAACCAGTATCAGCAAAATTTTGCCAGCGGGGGTCGGCAGTAATTGTGTCTGGTAAATTAATGGTGACGATCGTACCTAATTCCGTAAGTTCGCCTTCGTAGTTAGTTTCCGGGGCAGCGGGTTGTAAAAATGTTTCCCCGATCGGCAATTCTACAAGTGTACCAGCGTTGGGGGAATGTAAGTGGTAGCGGTTTTGTAACTCCTCCAAGCTAGTTAAATCTGCTAAATAAGTGGGAGAACCGTGAACAAAAACAACGTGCTGCGGGCGCAAATTATGGATCAGCTGGGTTGTACCGGGGCCATCACAATGTTGCGCTAACAGGTAACTTTCCACGCTGAGAGTCCCTGAGTTTTTGGTGTGAATCTGATAATCTTCGATTGTCGATCGTCCTGGTCTTTGCGGTAATAAAACTACCCAAGCTTCAGCATTAGGATAAAGATACTTACTCAAATCAACAGTTTCATCAGTTAGCACAATGCAGCTAGTTTTTCCTAGCTGGGGGACTTGTTCAGGTTGTAGGCGGCGCACACGGGGGCGCACTCGTTCATCCCAAAATAAAGGTTGGTGACGGGAAAAGTTTTGGACGGAAGCGGGAAGATGAGGTAATAGTTCGAGATAGGCATCACATCCAGAGGCGACTGTGCCATCTACCCAAATATCTAAGTCTCGACCTGTAAATAGGTGATGACTCCGCAACAACATGAGGATTTCTTGACCTAATCCTAATGCTGGGACTGGCATGAGGATGGATTTTCCGGTGCTAATGGCGCGACTAATGCGTTCTGCGAGTTGGTTTTCTTGCTGACGACGGTGGGGATGACGGGCAGTGCCATAAGTGCCTTCAATAATGAGAATATCCGGTTCGATTCCCCGTAAAGCGTCGAGGGGTAAACCTTCGACTAAGCGGGAGTTGGAGAGGAAAAAGTCGCCTGTGTAGAGGAGTGTGTAGCTGCGACTGAGGGCGGTGTAGGTGAGGCGGATTGCAGATGCGCCTGGTAAGTGTCCAGAGGGGAATAGTTCGGCACAAAGTCCGTCGTGAAATTCGATTGGCGATCGCCAAGGTAAAGCTTGACAAAATGACGGGATTTTGCTTGGGTCTGTCTCAGGCCAGTTCAGCGGCAATAATTGAGTAGTAACTTCACTGGCATAAATTGGTAGCTGGGGAAAAGCTTTATGTAATGCTAATAAACCTCTAGCATGATCGGGATGGGCGTGGCTACATAATACTAAATCAGCTGGTGGTATTTTTTTGTTAGGAGCAAACAACGCTGAAATGTCAGCCATGCCACAATCTAAAAGAATGCGATATGGCCCCATCCGTAGTAATAGACAAATCCCTTCACCTGCATGATTGACACTGTAGGGCAAGCATTCTAGATCAATCACGATGCCTTCCGTTACTTTTTCGCTAACCTGAGATGAATAGGACTTACGCACTGACACTAAATATAGTGGAATGGTGCGTTACGTTGGCACTAACGCACCCTACGGAATTAGGCTTTGCGTAAGTCCCGATGGAAGAGTAAAAAGGCAAAGAGCGGTAGGTGCTAGGCACAGGCTCCGCGATCGGGAAAATGCGGTCTATTGATTTTGCCTCTTTACTTTTGGCTAATTATTAATTCTCTAAAATGCTGCTACTAATTAGTCTTTGCATCTGGGTGTCTTTGTTTAGGAGCATCAACTACCTGTAGCCAACTTTAAAGAGAAACAATATTAGTGGGCTGTTCCATTACCATGATAATTGTCTGAATCGTAGAATCCATTTTTGGTGCCGAAGAAGAGACTCGACAGTATAAAAATCACGGTTAGGGCTAAAAGAACGATTTTTACGTCCATTGGAAAATCTCTGTATTAGATAGATTACGGTAGCTGAATTCTAGCATTGACACTCCGTTCTGTAAAACTTACTTAAATCTGATTTGATTGTGAATTAGCAGCTTAAGGGATAGCATATAAATACTGGTACTGTGCCATATCCGTGCTATTTGTATCAGTGTCGAATTCAGTTGTTTAAATTCATGGACAAAAGTCCATTATCGGACAGTATTATCCTCCCCTAAGCTGGTGACGTTTGTCTCCCGGCGCGGGGGAGACTAGGAGGTTGTATGCTGACACAGGAAGGGCGTGTTGCGCTAGAGGATATTGCTGATTTAAATCAGCTGAAGTGGGAACTTAATTCTTTGCCAGCTGTGGATGTTGGCGATTATATTACGGAGTTGCCGAGGAAACGACGAGCGATCGCTTTTCGCTTGTTAAACAAAGCTCAGGCAATTGATGTTTTTGAATATTTACCGCAGGAAGTGCAGGAAGATTTAATTGGTTCGTTGCACGATACTCATGTATGTCAGATTATGGAGGCAATGCGACCGGACGATCGGGCAGAATTATTTGATGAGCTACCAGCGGGAGTGGTAAAAAGATTGGTACAGCAACTCAGTCCTTCGGAACGACAAGCAACGGCGACTATTTTGGGTTATCCAGAAGGTACGGCGGGTCGGGTGATGACGACTGAGTATGTGCGGTTGCGCGAAGGTTTGACGGTTGGCGAAGCTTTAAGCAAAATTCGTTTAAGTGACCAGGATAAGGAAACGATTTATTATGCTTACGTGACTGACGATAACCGCAAGTTGGTGCAGGTGGTGTCGTTGCGGCAGTTGTTGTTTTCGATTCCTAATGCTTTGATCCGCGATGTTGCTAGTAATCGGGTAATTAAAGCTTATACGGAAATGCCTCAAGAAGAGGTGGCGCGATTGATGCAGCGGTATGATTTGCTGGCGTTGCCTGTGGTCGATCGCGAAGACCGTTTGGTGGGTATTATCACGATCGATGATGTAATTGACATTTTAGAGGAAGAAGCTACCGAGGATATCCAAAAGTTAGCTGGGGTAGGTGGTGGTGATGAGGAAGCTTTGTCGCCGCCTTTGGTGACGATTCAGAATCGTTTACCTTGGTTGTTGGGGGTGATGGCGTTGTATATTGGGGCGGCAAGTGCGATCGCGCCTTTTCAAACTGTGATTTCCCAAGTTCCAGTTTTAGCGGTAATTATGCCAATTTTTTCTAATACTGGCGGAACTGTGGCGATTCAAGCTGTAACTGTGACTATTCGCGGTTTAAGTGTCGGAGAAGTTACGCCTTTAGATACGCTGAAAATTTTACGTAAGGAAATTTTAGCGGCTTTGGGAACTGCTTCCGCTTTAGGTTTAACTTTGTTTTTACTCTCTTTTATTTGGACTACTCCGAGTTCAAGATGGGTGGGTATAATCGCTGGGTTAGTAATGGCAATTAATGTGTTTGTTGCTGTGATTTTAGGCACTTTGTTACCAATGGGAATTAAGCGCTTAAAACTCGATCCGGCGATGATGAGTGGGCCGTTATTAACTACTACTTTGGATGCAGTGGGATTTGTAATTTTCCTTTCTTTAATCTCGCTATCTTTAAATGTTTTTGGTTTAAAGGTTCAATGAAGGGGACTGGGGACTGGGGACTGGGGACTGGGGACTGGGGACTGGGAATTTTAGATTTTAGATTCCATTTTTCCCATCTCTCCATCTCTTTCTGCTAATCTGAAGCTAAAGAATAAAATTAAACCGAAAAGTGCGATGCTTTCACCCAATAATTCTGTCAATTCTTCAATTGTATCTTTGACTGAGTTGACGATCGCAGTTGTGGAATTAAGACTAACTGCTATTTGAGAAACATACTGTTTAAAAAATTGAG
The DNA here is from genome assembly GCF_041929345.1 of Floridaenema aerugineum BLCC-F46. NCBI lineage: Bacteria > Bacillati > Cyanobacteriota > Cyanophyceae > Aerosakkonematales > Aerosakkonemataceae > Floridanema > Floridanema aerugineum. Next base: position 28,694 of record NZ_JBHFNQ010000017.1, on the reverse strand, counting down.
CGTGAATAACTTCCACTCCCATTCCTCCGATTAAAAACATCACTATTCCCAATACAGTAAAGAATGTGCTTTTAGGATAGGCACGCCAAAGTGCTATTAACTGTCGATAACCTAATATGATAGTTAAGAGGATAATTGGCAAATAAAAAAATACCCATTCTATACCCCCACCTTTAAATTCTGGCATCCAATCGAAGCGATGGATAAGGAGGTGGATTTTCCAGATTTTATCCTGCGATACATAGAGAAATGCTGTGCCGACTGCTAATAGTAACAACCAAGATTTTTTAGGTAATTCATGCCGTCGCCAACAGGATGCTAATGTTAACAAAAAACCGATCGCAAACAGTTTACAGGCAGCAAATAAAACTGGGATTGTCCGGGGTATATTAAAATCAAATTCGCTGAGAGATTTACCAAATAAGATGGTGCTAATTAGATAGATTGATGCTAAGGTTAGATCGATCGCAATCAAATAAATCAAGAGTACCCGCTTGGTAGTTTGTAGAATTTTGAGTTTATCGTTTTGGTTCATTTTCGGTTTTCTTGTTCAACACTGTTTGAATAGAGATTAATAATTCTTCAGTAGTAAAAGGTTTAGAAAGAAAGCCTTTGACTTGCTGACTTGCGGCTTCGGCATTTACAGCATTAATAGTTAGTCCACTCATGGCAATAATTTCCAAATTAGGATTGATTTTTTGCAATTCATTTATGGTGCAAGAACCATCCATATTAGGCATCATTATGTCTAGTAATACTAAACTAATTTTTTCTTTAATTTGCTTGTAAGTAGCGATCGCTTGTTGCCCATCACTAGCAGAAATTACTTTGTAACCATGTGTTTCTAATAAGGTTTTAGTAATATTACGAATGGCAAATTCATCATCTACTACGAGAATCAATTCTCCTAAACCTTTTGCTATTTGGCTTGGTTCTATTTGCTGGTTTTCTTGGGCTTCTAATGCTGGTAAATAAACCTTAAATTCTGTACCTTTTCCGACTTCGCTATAAACATTGATAAAGCCGCCATGACTTTTAATAATTCCCATTACTGTGGATAAGCCAAGTCCTGTACCTTTACCCAGTTCTTTGGTAGTAAAGAATGGTTCAAAAATGCGATCGATAATTTCCGCAGGAATCCCCATTCCTGTATCTGCTATGGTCAGGACAATATATGAGCCAACTTTAGCATCAATGTTTAATTTAGCATAGTGTTCATCAATCCAAATATTTTCTGCACAAATGGTCAAAGTGCCGCCGTTAGGCATAGCATCGCGAGCATTTACACAAAGATTCATTAATACTTGATGTAGTTGTGTGGCATCTCCTAAAACAGTGGAAAGCTCGGCGGATAAATCAATAGATAATTCAATTGATTTTGGGAAAGTTTCTTTGGCGACATGACGAATTTCTGCTATTAAATGTCTGATTTGAACGATAGTGCGATCGCCTTCAATTCCGCGCCCAAAAGATAATACTTGTTTAACTAATTCTGCACCTCGTTTGGCATTATTTTTTAGAATCGGCAATAGTCGCATACTCCGTTCATCTTTTAGTTGTAATTCTAGGAGTTGCACTGCCATTAAAATGGGGGCTAAAATATTATTTAAATCGTGAGCAATGCCACTAGCTAAAGTTCCCAAACTTTCCATGCGTTGAGCACGGAGGAATTGAGCTTCGAGTTGTTTCTTTTCGGTAATGTCTGTGTTGACAACTAAAATTGATTTAGGATTTCCTGCTTCATCATAGACTAATGTCCAGCGACTTTCTACAATGATTTCTTTGCCTGTTTTAGTAAGTTGGCGGAGTTCTCCTTGCCATTCTCCTTTTGCTAAAAGAGTTTGCTGGATTTGTTGGCGATTGATAGGATTTTTATATAAAAAGTCATTGGCATTTTTACCGATCGCTTCCGCTGCTGTCCAACCATAAAGTCGTCGAGCACCTTGATTCCAAAACAGAATTTTACTATTAATATCTTTCACAAAAATTGCATCAGTAGCAATATCTAAAAGTGCTGCTTGTTCCCTGATTTTCTCTTCTGATTCCCTCCTTTCAGTAATATCTTTCATAAAACAATGATGCCCAATAAACTGCTTTTGTTTGTTGTAAGCAGCTACCATAACTACCTGTTTATAGAAATGCGATCGATCTTTCCTAACACCTCTTGCTTCAACTTCTACTTTGCCTTTTAAAAGCATTTCTTGATAAGCATTGTTTAGCTTTTCTAAATCTTCAGGATGTACAGTTTCTTGCCACAACATTCCTAACATTTCTTCTGGTTCATATCCACAAGTATTAGCATAAGCTTTATTAACAGCACGATAGTAACCATCGGTATCTAAGCGAGAAATTCCTTCAACTGCGTTTGCTAGTGCTGTACTCATTTCTCGCAATTCTACTTCGGCTTGTTTGCGCTTAGTAATATCGGTAGCAGTACCCAAAATTTGATAAGGTAAACCTTCAGGAGTTCTGCTAAAAATTACATCTCGACTAATTAACCAACACCATTCACCATTGGCGCGTTGCATCCGATATTCAGTTTCAATTACTTCTCCGTCTCTGGCTTGGGCTAAACGTTTAAAGCTTTCTTGGAGTTTAGGCAAATCTTCTGGATGAACTAGTTTTTTGACTAAACCTTCTATTTGTTGAAGTTCGGAAGGACTATAACCCAAAATTTCGGTAATTTGATGATTTACATAGATATTTCTGTCAGCTTTTAAGTCATAAAGGTAGAGTATTTCTGGTGTAGCATCGGCAATTTTTTGGAATAAACGCTGATTTTCCCAAAGGGCTTGTTTAACTATTTGTTGTTCTGTGATATCCTGATTAACAACTATTGAGCCGATAATTTCTTGCCGCTCATTTCTTAAGGGGATAGCCGAATTCAAAATAGTTTTACGAGTGCGATCGAAACGTTGAATATCAATGCACTGATTGAGAGTAATTTCTCCTTTGGTTATTGCTAAATAAGGTGCCCATTCTGGAGATTGGATCGGTTTACCTGTATCTGTCCACCAAGCTTTAAATTGCTGAGAGTCTGGCGGATTAGGAGAACTTAATCCAAAGCTTAAATTAGCTAAATCAAAATTTTCTTTCTTTACCCCCCAAATTTGACAGGTAGCGGGATTTGCTTGTAATATCTTACCCTGGTTATCGGTAATCCAAACTCCTACAGGAATGGCATTTAAAACTTTTCGCAGTAATTCTTCTTGTTGAGCTAGGGATATTTGACGCTCTTTTAATAATACCTCTGCTTGTTTCCTTTCGGTAATATCTGTATGGGAACCAACCATTCTAATTGGTTTTCCTTGCTCATTCCAAAGTGCTTGACCTCGGTCTAAAATCCATTTATAAGTGCCATTTTTACAGAGCAATCTATGTTCATTTATATAAAAAGGCGTTTTTTTATCTAAATGTTCATTAATGGCTTGCAAGGCTTTAGAAAGATCGTCGGGATGAACGCGAACTATCCATTCATTGACATGATTAGCAATTTCGCTATCTGCATAACCAAGCATTTCTTTCCATCTAGCAGAAAAGAATACTTGATTACTTTCTAAGTTCCAATCCCAAATTCCATCATTGTTACCTCGTAATGCTAATTGCCATCTTTCTTCGCTTTCTTTGAGTGCAAGTTCGCCACGTTTAATTTCTGTAATATCACGAGCAGTGGCATAAATCAAGCCTTCAGAAATTAAGGGAATACTTTTCCAAGAAAGCCATTTATAAGAACCGTTTTGACAAAGGTAACGATTTTCAAAATTAATTACAGGTAAGCCAGCATTTAACTTTTCGATAACAGCAATAGTTTCTGTTTTGTCGTCTGGATGTACAAAATTGAGAAATGGTGTTGCTAATAGTTCGGCTTTGCTGTATCCCAGTGTGTTTTCAAATGCGGGATTTAAGCGTTTAAAATAACCATCAAATCCAGCAATACAGATTAAGTCTAACGAAAGGGTAAAAAAGCGATCGCGTTCTAATGTCGCTTGTTTATAATCAGTGCTGAGTTTGATTAGCGAACTTTCATATTCGCTGTTAGTATACTTCAGCTTGGTAATGGTATCCCGTAATTCCAAAATATTAACTACTTGACGCGCTAGAGCTTGCAATGCTTCAATTTGTTTAGCAGTAATTTCTCTGGGTTTTTGGTCAATTACGCAAAGAGTTCCGATCGCTTCTCCCCCTGATAAAATTAAAGGAATCCCAGCGTAAAATCTGACAAAAGGATAGGATGTGACTAATGGATTATTTTTAGCACCCCGATCATTTAAAGTATCAGCAATAATCACTAAGTCGCGTTCTTGAAGACAAATCGGGCAGAAACCTACATTTGTTGGTACTTCTGTTAGTTCTATTCCTACTTTGGCTTTAAACCATTGTCTGTGATTATCAATCAGGTTAATAATTGCTATTGGTGTATGACAAATTTGTGCGGCTAGATGAACAATGTCATCAAATGCTACTTGAGCATCTGTACTGAGTGTTTCATACTGATGTTGCACTTCTACCTTATTTGTTTGATTGCTAGGTAGTGCAGTTTTCATTTTCACTGTTCCCATAAAAGCGGTGTATTATATAAAACATGATTTTGGAAAAATTTTTACTTTATGCTGCGATCGAGTTGTGAGAAATTAAAGTTGATGAGTGAGATTTTTCGGAGCCGATAATTTACCTGTAACTTGTTTTACCTTATTTCTGGTTGCACTTACCTCAGTGATTATTCTAGAGTTAACCATTGTATTGAACTAATAAAAAATTTTATGATTGCTATAAGTATATACACAGTATGATTTTTCATCTAGGTTATTACATTATATGAGTAGTATTTGGACACGCAAGCACATCATTTCCTTAGCTGATTTCTTACCAGCAGAGTACGATATCGTTTTGCAGACAGCTGCTAGTTTTCAAGAAGTTCTCTCCCGCCGGGTAAAGAAAGTACCGACGCTGCAAGGACAGGTGGTAGCTAATTTGTTTTTTGAATCATCAACGCGGACTCGTAACAGTTTTGAATTAGCAGCTAAGAGACTTTCAGCAGATACACTCAGTTTTGCGCCAGCAACCTCTTCATTAACTAAAGGGGAAACAATTTTAGATACGGCGAAAACTTACCTAGCGATGGGTACCAATATAATGGTAATACGGCATCGGGAAGCTGGGGTACCACAAGCGATCGCAAACGAAATGGATCGATTACAATCACAAGTGAGCGTACTCAATGCTGGCGATGGACAACATGAACATCCCTCACAAGCATTATTGGATCTGTTTACAATTTGTTCGGTGTTAGATGCAAAACAACCGAGAATTGAACTTTTGCAAAATAAAAAAGTGGCAATTGTGGGCGATATTCTGCACTCACGGGTAGCCAGATCTAATATTTGGAGTTTAACAGCAGCCGGAGCAGAAGTCCACTTAGCTGGCCCACCAACTTTGTTACCAAAGCTATTTGCCGATTGGATGCCAGAAAATCAGGAAAATTCGCCAATTCCCGAACGTAAATTATTTTTACATTGGGATGTAGAACCTGCATTAAAAGATGCAGATTTTGTCATGACTTTACGCTTACAAAGGGAAAGAATGACCCAGCATTTGTTACCAAGTTTGCGAGAATATCATCAAAGGTATGGGATTACTCGCAATAGATTAAAGTTATGTAAATCGGAAGTGAGAGTTTTACATCCAGGGCCAGTAAATCGGGGAGTAGAAATTAGTTCGGATTTAATGGACGATCCTGAGTTTAGTTTAATATCTCAGCAAGTGACTAGTGGTGTAGCCATTCGCATGGCTTTGTTATATCTGATTGGTGGGGGTAAGAGTTAAATTCAGATCCCCGACGAAAGCAGAAGTTGTCGGGGATCTAGAAGTTATAATTTGCAAGTGTTGGAATTATTCTTTTCTATCTATTTCCTATGAATTCTACTGTTGTCAGTTCACAAACTTATCCAATTGAATCCCATCCAAATGATAGTTTTGCGATTACTTTTGCCCCTTTATCTTTAGAGGAAGTTTACACTTTAGCAGATGATGCTGGTAATGGTGCGATCGTCGTAATGAGTGGGATGGTTCGCAATCAAACTGATGGGAAAGCGGTGGTTGCATTAGAATATCAAGCATATCAACCGATGGCGTTACAAGTTTTTGCTCAAATTGCCACCCAAATTCGTAATACTTGGTTAGATGTAAATCGGGTAGTGATTCATCATCGAATTGGAAGGTTAGAGATTGGGGAAATTAGTGTTTTGGTAGCTGTAGGTTGTCCCCATAGATCGGAGGCTTTTGCTGCTTGTCAATATGCGATCGACACTCTAAAACACAACGCACCAATTTGGAAAAAAGAACATTGGAGCGATGGTTCTAGCAGTTGGGTGAGTATTGGTGCTTGTGAACAACCAGGAGAAAATTGTTGAAATCCCTGAAATAATCGCTTATGCCAGGGTTTCCACTGGTCAATCCAAATAAACAATTTCGCTGATTAAAGAAAGATTAGCATCAACTACAGACCAAACCATAGAAGCCACATTAACAGCGGGTAGTCCGGTTGTCTTCCTCAACAAAGCAGTTTATCAACTAGGCAAGAGTTTAGCGTTAGCGAATGTTCCGGGTTGGGATAATTGCGGTAATTTCACTGATGAATATGGCACAACTTTAAGTGGAACAAATGCTTTACGAACTGGAGTGACAGCGATTTACGAATTGTTGTCGGAAGTATTTTGTGAATTTTAGGAGGCAGATTTATTTTGACTTTTTAGCTGAAGCAAACAATAGCAAAAACCTCAGTTTTTAGACTGAGGCAGATTGGGAGAATTCTTCTATTAGACGCGATTCACCTTAGTTAAAATCAAATAAATCCTTAGCTAACCCCAAAAGCAGTCAAAACTAACAAGGTAACAAACATAACTGCTACTCCACCTTGAAACAGGTAACGCTGTTGCTGTTCTGGTGAAGGGTACTCAGCAACGTAAACGGTGGGTTCAGCAGCGTAGTTGTTCAAAATGCCTTCTTCGTTAGTGGTGTACATTTGTTTCTCTCTCTCTCGTTTGTTTCCTTATGTAAATTAATGTAACGTTTTATTTACGATATGTCAATAAATTAAATGAGTTATGGTATGAGTCTTGCTGGCTATAGTGATAAGTGGGGGCTATAACCGGAGAAATGGGATCTGCCTGTGCCACGCTGCGCGATCGCAGACGATCATCAAAGATGATGATTACAACCAATGGCAAACCGCCTACATGGTTGTGGTTTTTATTCCTTGTTTTTGGCTCTAGCTTGGGAATCTGGCTGCAATGGAAGAAGCACCAAGCGATGTGCAATGCGATCGATCGGGAAATTTACGAAGAAGCTACCGATAGTTTTTTGCTCGATGAGTTTAAAAGGACTGTTGATTTATTAGTTTGAATTAAAGGGAAAAATTAATAATTTTAGTATTTTTTATAAAACTACTTGATTTTTTCCCTATTTTGTAGCATTACGGTGCGTCAAATTATAAATCTACTCGACAGCATCAAGGTTTTAATTCCTGACGCACCCTACAACTATGCTAAAGGCCAAAGTTTTTGAAACAATTTTTGCTCAGATGCCAAAAAGTCTAAAAATTCATCTGAATGCTCAGAATCATCAGGGAAAAAAGTTAGTAACTCAAAGAATTGATTAGTATTTCTAAGAATTGGTTTACTTGGTTCATCGGGATTTTTTTTCAGTCCAATTACTGGATACATTCGATGCCACAATCTGCCAATATTGCCAAGTTCACCTGTTACCGAAGTCCGATAAATCGAACCTTCAGTAATTCTCGCTTTAGGCAAAGCTTCCCGGTAAGGGCCATGTAGCCAACGCACAGCTTCGCAATCTTCTGCACCTTCTTTTGTTTGTCTTCCCCAAATTTCGACGGTTTCAGGATGCCAGGTTTCCCGCCAGTTGGCTTTTTGTTGAGGATTAGGGGTGATTCCTTGGAGTTCTAGCCAATCTTGGGCTACTTGGCGCACTTCCTCAATAAATTCACCGACTTTTTCTAATTTGCGAACTTTGACATCTTTAATTAAAGAACGTTCTCCATTCCATTGCCAATGACAACCAATTAGCGGTTTTGGTGTTTCAGTATCATAATATTCGGGATAAAATAATCGATGATCTGCTCTGCGCCAAGATTTACCAAAACCACCTAACAACATGGCGAATTGAGTTAAAGATTTAATCAATTTCTGCAAAGTTTCTCGCTCAGTTTCCGGGATGTTTTGGGTTAATAACCAGCTTAATTGTCCTTCTACTTTATAAGTTGGCACGGCATAAGAACCGACTCCAAAATCATTTAATTCTAAAGCGGTTTCTCGAAAGGTTATCCCTAATAATCCGACCGTTCCTTCGTCTTGGACTCCACCAAATAAAGTTTGAACTACGCTATCAGCTGTTTTGCTATTTGTTAACCCGCCAAAAATGCGTAAAGCATGACCTCTCACGGCAGCTTTAAACATATTGGGGCGAAATTCTCCGGTTTTATCTAATAATTTGGCGGCTGCACCTTGTCCTTGTAATTGGACTCGGTGAAGTACTTCGCCTGTGAGTTTTTTCGGTTGTCCGTAGCCAGCACTAACTCGGCAACCAATTCCTGTGGCAAAGGCTTTTTCCCAAATCTGCCAGATGGTTTCCCATTCGGTTTCAGTTAATGGGATATTGCTGGAAATTCCGAATTTTAATTTGGGTTTAAACAGGGAGATTTGTACAAAAGCACCTGCTGGTTTTTGGTCGGTTTTGACTTGCCAATCTTGTTGGGGATGGACGATATCAATTAGCTTTTGTTGCCAGTTTTCATCTACAGGATAACCACCATGAAAGCGGAGAATTCCTGGGGCGAAATCTCCTCCGTTTAAGGGTTTTCCACAGTAGCGTTCTGCTTGTTCTGGAGTGCAAGCATTGCGGAAAATTCCTTTCATGCTGCTACCTGGATAAAAGGGCCAACCATAAGCACCGATGACTGGGCGAACTATGCCATCGTCTTGTCCAGCATTGGTGACAAAACGCCAATTAATTGTATAAGTTCGAGTTTCTACTTCTGTGCCAAAATCGGGGGATTTGGGATAGGCTTTTTCTACCCATTCGGAAGCCCATTTTTCGGCATCTTGTTGGGTTACATCTTTTTTGAGATATTGCAGTTGGCATCTTCCAGCGGTTTGGGCTTGGAACATTAATGGTACTTTTTTGGCTGCGTCGGGTATGTTTGCCATTTTGGGTAATTTTTTGGGTGAAATTATTGGTTTTGTTTTGATTAGGTAGGGTGACTAATGAGCATTTTTCTTTGCTATTGTCACCCGTTTTTTAGTGTTTTTGGTTGGTTTGATCTGAATGCGATCGGTAGGGAAACTGCCACCTTCCAAGCGTGCATCTATCTAGTAGGGTTTCCAACAAATCCGATTTGACCCAATCGGTAGGGGTGAAGGTTGGAACAACGATCTCTATCGTCTCTAACTTGTTTCCAACAAATCCGATTTGACCCAATCGGTAGGGAGCGTACGATATGAAGGGTCAGCCAGTATTTGACCAGACCGTTTCCAACAAATCCGATTTGACCCAATCGGTAGGGCAGGACTTGGGCTTTTCTTTGCACCACCATGCAAGTTTCCAACAAATCCGATTTGACCCAATCGGTAGGGACAGCTGCAACTCTGGCGGTTTACGGAACTGTTCCGTGTTTCCAACAAATCCGATTTGACCCAATCGGTAGGGACATATTCGATGAATCAATTAAAAGAGTAGCTTGTGGTTTCCAACAAATCCGATTTGACCCAATCGGTAGGGTCACACTGCATATCAAAAGAAAATAATAGATGTGTTTCCAACAAATCCGATTTGACCCAATCGGTAGGGTTAATCAAAGCAGCAGGGGCGCAAACTCCACAGCGGTTTCCAACAAATCCGATTTGACCCAATCGGTAGGGGTTTTGCTGGAAATATGCAGGCAAAAGCTCAGTAGTTTCCAACAAATCCGATTTGACCCAATCGGTAGGGATAAAACCACACCTGAGAAAAATTGTGAAATTAAGGAGGTTTCCAACAAATCCGATTTGACCCAATCGGTAGGGACAGATTCCTGCTCTAACTAATTCTCCTTTCTCCTAACCAGGTTTCCAACAAATCCGATTTGACCCAATCGGTAGGGAGTTCGTCGCAGAGGCTATAACCAGAGAGAGTTTCAGCCATCAAATCGACGCACCTGTTAAATGGATTGTAAACCAGCATCAAAAGTGGAGTCAACAACATAGCTCAAACCTAGTTCTGGTAAAGCATCGACGTAGATTAACGAAAATCAAAGGTTGTGGCATTTAGCCCAGGTGCATCGATTAGTCGGGTGGAGGTTCCCTAATTGTGCAAAAGCTAGATTACAAGGGAAGTTTGGCAGTTTTTCGGGGAAATGATGTTTCCTCTGCAAAGGTATCGACGCACCTTAAACAGGAATCTTGTACTTGTCGTTTCAGCCCACCTGCGAATCAATTCGCAGGCTAATAGCGAAAGTCCATTTTAATGGACTGGGAAATTCCATAGGGTGCGTCAGATCCCCCAGATCCCCGACTTCTTCAAGAAGTCGGGGATCTAGCATCATCCTTTATATCGCTGTGTCCACCATACTAAACAATCGCATAATTCTGTTAATATTGCCATTGCAATTCGTTGGTCATTTAATGTTAAATTCCACAATTTTTCGCTCATTTTTTGGATTGCTTGTGTGTTGTCGGGGGTGACGGAATCATTGGGTAAGTCAACTCCGGCTGTTTTCATTACTTTGACTAAAGTATCCCAGGTGGCTTTCCAATAGGCTGATTTGTCGGGTTCTTTTTTCTGTAGGCGCAAGTGTTCGCCCCAAAATCTTTCTAATCCATAAGCTACTGCCATTCGCATTTTATATCCTTGGTTTAAGCTGTCTTTGTTGCGAGTTTTGGCAGCTAATACTAATTTTTGTGCTTCTCGGTCTAAGCCGTAAGTGTTCCAACCCATAATTAATATTCTCCTCCTAGTGTGACGCGACAACGACCAAATCCGATCGACTCCAAACCCCCAAAATAAAGTTGTGCTGTTTTGGCATCACCAAACGGTTGCCAACCTGTGTTTTTTAAGGCTATGGGAAATGCTAAAATACTGCCTTCTGGTAAAGCTTCTACATTAAAAAATGCTCCTGTGTCTACTTTTTTTACTGTGTCGGACAATTTCACTCGACTTTGGCGATAAAGTGCCATGTCATGCAGCATGGCAATATCGTTATCTCCGACGACGACTAAGTTAGATTCGGGAATGTTGTTTACACCTGGGGGAATCCAAGCTGATAAATCTTGTTCGTTTTCGATTTCTAAAAAGCCTAAGTTGAAAAATAGTATCTTGCGATTTACGCCGACTTGTCGCCCTTGTAATGTTTTTGGGGCGGTGTAGGCTGGGGGGATTTTTTCACTAATGTTGGTGATTAATTGGTAGCGTTTTAATAGTCTGGGACAGCTGATCCACACTACTGGTTGACCGGGACAAAAAACGGGCAACCATACTAAGGAAGCATATTCAAATTTTACTATTGCTTCGGTTGTTCCGCCATCTTTTGATTTCTCTTTTTCGTCAGTTATTGCTTCGTGACCATACCAATATTGCGCTTTTTCTGGTTGCTTACTTCGCATATCGGCGCGAAAACGTCCGCGAATTGAACTACCGGGAATTAATCCGGTTTGGGTGAATTGATCTCGGAAAATTAAGTTTAAGTTTCCGGTTTCTTCTCCGGCACTTGCACCTACATGAAGGGGTGCTAATGTTTCAATAATTCCAAAGGCTTGTTTGTACATTAGTTAATCTCCATTTTATAAGTTTGTAGTTTATTTGTAGGGTGCGTTAGTGATAACGTAACGCACCATTTCACAACAAATTTTGTAGATTTTGTCGGGTGTGTTAGTGATAACGTAACGCACCATTTTGCAGCATCTTGGGGGATGGTTTTTGGGAGTAAGAACGATCGCACTGCTATCATTTACCCAAGAGTTAGTGGTGCGTTACGCTGCGCTAACACACCCTACGGTGGTAGAACGATCGCACTGCTATTATTTACCCAAGAGTTAGTGGTGCGTTACGCTGCGCTAACACACCCTACGGTGGTAGAACGATCGCACTGCTATCATTTACCCAAGAGTTAGTGGTGCGTTACGCTGCGCTAACACACCCTACGGGGGTAGCAAGAGTTAGCGGTGGTGGTGCGTTACGCTGCGCTAACGCACCCTACGGGGGGAGGGGGAGGGCTAGGGCGCTACCCCAGCGTTTTAGGGAGTAGCCTTCGGTGGGGAACCAGGTTTCTGACCATTGGTGCCAGGGTTGGGTTAGGGGTTCTTTTAAGAGGTAAACTGTTCCGGGGGGGACTGCGTAACGTCCGCGTGATAGGCGTTTGGTTTTGCCTGTTCCTCCTAAGCGGTAGCGAAATGGGGTGGCGCGTTCTGTGAGTAGGGTTTCTATTTGCCATGCTGTTGACCAGTTGTTGTTTTGATAAATCATTGGTTCTCGGTATGATAGGCGGTTGGAACCCCAAATGGCTGGGGTGATAATGGCAAATTTTTTACCTACGGGTTGGTTGAGTAATTCTAGTGTCTTACTATCGGTTTTGATACATTTGATATTTACTATGTGCCCTTCGCCGCCAAAGCGATACCAGCCTGGGGGTAGTTCGAGGTTACTCAGGTAAATTAAGCTGGTGTCTGGGTTTAATTGTACGGCATTTTCTAAGAATAAACTTCCCCGATCGCTCTCCGCAAAAACTTTCCGCTGGTCGGATTCTAAGCGGGGATGGAGATGCGGTAAATTTTCCCAAGGGTCGGTTTCTACTGTTTGCGGTTGTTGCCATTCTTTAATGGGAATCCAACTGCCTTTTTTGTCGAATTTACCTATGGGTGAATTACCTGTTTCGGTTTGCCATTCTTCTGTTTCTGGATGCCATGTTAGCTGATGTTTTATTTTACCATTGCTGACTAGGAAATTGAAAGGGGTTGGTAGATAAAAGTTTTGCAAATCGTGATTTTTTGCCCAAAATGGGCCTGCTATTTTTAAGGGTTTGAGTTTTTCTTTGAGTTTTTCGCTGTCGGTTTCGCTTTCGGCATAGTTAGCAGCAAATAAGCCGGATACTGTAGCAGCTGATGGGGGGAAACTTGTCCCGGAACGTCCGACTAGGTTTTCTGGGGAAAGGAATCTTCCGGCGCTACCGTAAAGTAATCCTAATGGTTCGATAATTATCAGATAATCGAATGTTAGTGACATAGATGAAACCCTACTTTGGCGAGGTTAATTATCCAGTTATTTAAGGCGGTGTTTGTGTTGGCGGGTTCGGTTTCTTCTTTGCCCAAAATTCCCGCTTTTTCGTCTACGTTCCAGAGATGTTTTAATAGTTGGTCTTTGAGTTGTTCCCCAAAGTAAACTGTAAATAAGCCTAATGCTACTTCTGATTGGTTTCCTTCAAAGGCATGGCGGGATTGTAAGACGGCGACATCATTATATATATGTGTCCAGTTTTTGCCGTTTTCTCGATCGCCATATCCCCCCAACACTTCCGGTAAAAACCACCAAGGACAAACCCATTCTAAATAGTTGCCTCCATTAAATAATACTCGCAAGGCAAGGCGATCGCGTCCATGATTCTTGGCAGATTTTTCCGCCTCTCGACAATGTTGTAAAACATCTCTTTGGGGTACGCCGCCTCCCGCCCAAACAAAACCGACGCTGACTGTTAGTTCTCGTCCATGTTTTTCCCAGACTTTCGGGAATTCATAAAACCAATTTAAGCATTCTTGGGGTTTGAGTTCCGCTTTGTCCCGGAAAAATACACCGAGAAAATCATCTCCTCCAGCATATATTACCTTCCCACTCTTTTGTTTAACTGAGGGAATTAAAGCTTTTTCTCCCCAGTCGAGCATTGATTGACTAAAATCATGGAGTATTTGGGCTTCGTTAGCAGATTCAGAGATTTGGATCAGGTATTTTCCGATGCTGTCGCCATCTCCTTGAAACCATCCTGTCCAGCGTTTTTCGCTGAGGCGATTTAAGTCGCGGAAGGTTTGGGGAATTTCCACACTCGGTAGTTCGTTTGGTTTCAGATTGATTTGAGTGGCGATGACATCATAAGTGATTAGTCGTTTAATTAATTCTGGAATACTTAACTGTTCACTTTCATCGATAAAGGCTTCTCCTAATGGTTTGAGTTGTCTAAGTTGGGTGTAAAATTGGCTAATTTGTGACTTTTCTTGGGTGTAGTTGTAATCTTTTGGGTTGGTGGGGCTTCCCATGTTAGGATAGGCGATCGCATCTGCACCTGATAAAGTGGAACTTTCACCTTGCCAGTTGATACCCGTCCAACTTCGTTTTCCTTTGATTTTGTTCAGTTTGCGTCGCGCCTCGCTGATAGTTTGACCATTTGCCCAAAAAAATTCCCAAGCGTGTTTTGTCCACATTTCCCAATCTTTTCGCCAGTTATATTTCCCTGGTATTTGCTTTTCTATCCACTGGCGACAAGTCCAAGTTAAGGTGTCCCAAGCTTGGTGAAACACTGCTAAGGCTTGACTTTCCTCAAAGTTTCCTTGAATAATGATTTGGTTGGGTGTTCCCCGCACTACATCAATTATGGCTGGGGAAATTACTTTGAGTTCTTGTTTCTCTGCTGCTTCGCAGAGGGTGCGGGAAAGGTAGGACAAGATAAAGGAACTACCATATAAATCTCGCAGTTTGCGGGATTTTTCGATAAATCCTTGGACTGGGGCGAAGGTAATAGCGGTGTAGGTGGTGTCTGGCATGAAGTTGATTTTTTTCTGGTTTGCTATTTTGATTTTTTAGTTGTTGCTACTTTAACAGTGGTCTGGAAGAGGGGTTTTCCTCTAAAAACTTCGGTGGACAAGGGTAGTCTTGTCTATTTCTAGGGTTCCCTTTGATACTCTAAAAATTGATATCGGGTAAAAATTTTTGGCGAGGGGGTGAGAAAATCACGGAAAGTACGATTCTTTCGTTGAGGCGGTCGCTGGCTTGTCTGGTAAGGGTTTGAGCGATTTTTTCTCGGCGTTTTCGTTAATTTGTGGTCACAAATTTTGGGGGGTTCGCAAATCGGTTTTCAATGGTATGCTGGGTAAGGGTTTTATTGGTAGCTCTCCCGGCAACAGGGTCAAGTTGCTTTGTTGGAAACTTGGGTTCAATTCGCCGACTCCACTCATCGTTGGTGTCTCCCGGCAACAGGGTCAAGTTGCTTTGTTGGAAACTTGTGATACCAACGAGTAAAAGTGTGGTATACGGTCTGGTGGAACTCCCGGCAACAGGGTCAAGTTGCTTTGTTGGAAACGACTAACGCTTAATCTTTCCAATCTTGCAATTAATCCTCTCCCGGCAACAGGGTCAAGTTGCTTTGTTGGAAACTATCAAAAGCGTTGCTACTGCCAAACAAGCAACCGACTCCCGGCAACAGGGTCAAGTTGCTTTGTTGGAAACTCTATTCCATATTCAGCAAGATCGTTTCTTACTATAACTCCCGGCAACAGGGTCAAGTTGCTTTGTTGGAAACCACATTAACTCGTGATATTTGCGAGTTAATTCTTGTATTGTACTCCCGGCAACAGGGTCAAGTTGCTTTGTTGGAAACGCCACCCAGAAAAACACTGCCAACCAGTAGGTTGGAACCTCCCGGCAACAGGGTCAAGTTGCTTTGTTGACAACTAAATCGGACTGAGTGTGCCTATTAAACGCTTAGCTAAAAAGCGTCATTGATTAGCAGGATGATTTGGTGTAACAATCAAGGAATTGTCACACCAAATCATTCCTGTATTAGGATGCTTTACAATGATTCTCTGACAACCAAATAAATTTGAATGCAGGAGATTCAACCAAATTGCTAAAAGGCTTTAAGACAAAACTAAACCTCAATAACCAGCAGAAAACATTAGCTGCTAAACACGCTGGTGTAGCTAGACACGCTTGGAATTGGGGATTAGAAATTTGCCTAAAAGCTTTAGAAAATAAAGAAAAATTGCCAACTGCTATTGATTTGCATAAGCGATTAGTAGCCGAAGTTAAATCAGTTAACCCTTGGTATTACGAAGTATCTAAATGGTCTCCTCAAGAATCCTTAAGAAATTTAGATAAAGCATTCAAACGTCTTTTTAAAGTACCAGGAACGGGTAGACCAAAATTTAAGAAGAAAAATACGAAAGATAGTTTTTATTTAGCAGGTGATATTAAAATATCGGGCGATAAAATTAAAATACCTAATTTTGGCTGGGTTAAATGTCATGAAATATTACCTACAGTTCAACCGAAAAGTGTCACGATTACCAAAAGAGCAAATGACTGGTACATTGCGTTTAAATACGAGTTAGAGCCTAAACAAACTCCTAAAATCCGGCAACGAATAGGAGTTGATATTGGAATAAGTGCCTTAGCTACTTGTTCAGATGGTGTTGTTTTTCCTAATCGGAAAGCTTATCCCCTAGCTAAAAGAAAGTTAGCTCATCTGCAACGTTCAGTTAGCCGCAAGCAAAAAGGATCTAAAAATCGAGCTAAGGCTAATTTAAAAGTAGCTAGATTGCATAGAAAAATCTCTAATATCAGAAATGACGCATTGCACAAACTAACAACTTGGCTAGCTAAGAACCACAGCGAAATTGTCATAGAGAATTTAAATGTCTCTGGAATGCTAAGGAATCATAGATTAGCTAGTGCAATTGCTGATTGTGGATTTTATGAGTTTAAAAGACAACTGCAATACAAATCTAGTTGCTATGGTGCAACAATAATTATAGTCGATCGGTTTTATCCGAGTTCTCAGCTTTGTAGTTGTTGCCATCATCGTCAGAAAATGCCACTATCCAAACGAGTATTTAAGTGTGGTAATTGTGGTATAGAAATAGGTAGAGATCTGAATGCCAGCATTAATTTAGAACATTGGCATCCAGATATTGATTATCCAAAAACCATTAGCTCAATGGGGTTAGCCTGTGGAGAGTCAAACCAACTTAATGGCGCTGCTGTTAAGGATTCAATGAAGCAGGAAGAAAACATTAAACTTTCTTGGTTTCAACTTTCGTTGTTTGACTTGAGTAAGTTTAAGTAAGTTTTTCGGAGCGGTGAAGTCGTTTTGTTGGAAAAATACCGTCTACTGGCGTTCGTTTCCTTTCGACTTACTGAAGATCGATGACTACGTATAATCTACATATATGGATAAAAAACCTTTTCGCAGCCCGACTATGCTTATTGAAGCGTCAGCTAGTGTTTACGGTGATGAATTAATCACAGCAACAGAATTGAATCAGCAACCGGGACAAGTTCTAGATAAAGCTTGGGAACGTCCTGTCACCATCACTCGCAACGAGCAACACTTTGCCTTGCTGCGACGCGATCGGATAACCTACATGGTAAAAGCTGCTAAGATGAGCCAAGTTGTGATTGAGCTAATTGATGTTGCTTATCGATCGCGTTTAGGAGAGCAAATCAGTTCCGAACATCCATTAGAATGGGTAAAAGCTTTTGATAATGACGAACTGCGCGAACTAATTGCAGAAGTAGAGAATGCCTACCGCCTTGTAGGTTCAGACCCTCAAGCATGGGATAATCTCGAAGCACTGATTCATGAATGGCAGGAAAGTGCTATAGCAATTAATAGCAAAGAACTAGCAGCAGCTTTTAGCGATAGATTAAGTGTTACTAAACTCCCGACGACTCGGTTAAGTTATCATCCGTAGGGTGCGTCAGAACTAAAAATTACTGTTACTTGCCCAAATTTTTCTGTCTGACGCACAGGACAAACTGTTTGTCTCCCGGCAACAGGGTAAAGTTGCTTTGTTGGAAACTCATAGTAAAAAATCCGCCTGCGAATCAATTCGCAGGCTAATAGCTAAACTCCTCCTAAGAGACAAATATGTAGGGACACGGCATCCGAGATATTTTGGACTAGAAAATAAAGTTAATTATGCCGTGTCCCTACACAACCTAAGAGACAAATATGTAGGGACACGGCATCCGAGATATTTTGGACTAGAAAATAAAGTTAATTATGCCGTGTCCCTACACAACCTTATGCCTGCGTACCAAACAATTGTTTCTTTCATCTATAACGGGCATTCCCGCCCGTGAACCGCTCTAAAGAGGACTAAATATTTAAGAATTCTTCTGCTTTCAGTCCATTAAAATGGACTTGAGCTATTAGCCCGGAAATTGATTTCCGGGCGGGCTAACAGCACAAATGCAAGATCTCAGTCCAGAAAGAAGTTTCTTCTAACGACTGGATTAAATCAACTCAAAAGACTTGGCAATCTAACTTTTCCAACCACAGGAAAAACCCAGATTAGCCAAGTCAAAAACTCTCAAACATCCACCAAAAAAACGAAATTCTAGGACAACCAATGGCTAAAATTCTAATCTCACCGCTAGGAAGTGGCTCACTGGATAGAAACAACTCAGCCACCCGAAAATACAGAACCGCTAAATATCAAATCGATGGCAAAGATTACGAAAAAAGCTTTATCGCCTCAGTACTTTACGAACACTTAAACCTAGACGGAATCATCTTTATTGGCACAGTCAAATCAATGTGGGAAGAAGTTTATGAGACATTTTGCCAAGAAAAAAATGTCAACTGTGATGAAAATTACTATTGCCAACTAGCCGATAAAATCGCCCAACTAGATTATCGCAGTCCCCTTGATTCATTAGACTTATCCTTAATCGAATCAGTATTAGGAGCAAAATCCCGCTGTATCTTGATCAAATATGGAATAGATCAAGCAGAGTTGTGGGAAAACTTCGATAAAACGATTCAAGTAATAGATTCCCTAGAAAAAGGAGATGAACTTTACCTTGATATTACCCATTCCTTTCGTTCCTTATCAGTTTTCCAATTTCTCACCGTGACATTTATCCAAGAACTGCTGTCAGAAAAACAAATAAAAATATCGGGAGTTTTTTATGGAATGCTCGACGTAACAGCGGAACTAAAATATACCCCAGTAGTAGACTTAAATCCCTTATTTGAAATCACCGCTTGGATTAAAGGAGCATATAGCTTAAAAAACTATGGCAATGGCGATTTAATTGCCGAACTTCTGGAGAAACAGGGAGAAACTACCCTAGCTCAACAAATATCTCAAGTATCCCAATCTATTAATATGAATTATGTCAACGCCATCAAACAAAATAGTACCACATTAAAATCTTCTCTAGCCAAACCTTCGCCCAGCAAACCCTTTAATTATCTGCGAGGAATCTTAGAAAAATTCGCGGAAAAATTTGCCCAAAAATCTACCCGCAGTGCCATTCCCGAAGCGGAATATCAATTAGAATTAGCAGGTTGGTACTTTGAAAATCAACGCTATGCCACAGGCTATATTACCCTTGCCGAAGCTATCATTACTTATCTTTGTGAACTAGAAGGAAAAAATCCGGGTTCAGAAAACGATCGCAACACCATGAAAGAATTCTTACATCATCCTAATAATAGAAATCGAGAACTAGCGCAACTTTACTTTCAAGTAAATCCGATTCGGACAGCGATCGCTCATGCTTTAATAGATAAAAAAAGGGCAGGGGTGGGGAGTGCGATCGACAATGCCGAGCAATATTATCAAAAAGCCAAACAAATCTTCAAAACCAAAACTTTCCTCTAAAGCAACTCCTCAAATATGTATCAATTCTATTTATAAGTAGAGTGCAAATAAAAAGGATGGTGCAGGCAGGATGCCTACCCTACAAGAGTTGAATGAAGTTGTAGTTGTAGGGTGCGTCAGACCATAAATCTGTTTGACAGTATCAAGGTTTGAATTTCTGACGCACCCTACTAATTGTTATCAATTCACCCCTGATAAATAATTTCATTCATTTTGATTAAATCTGCATAAGTTTCCGTTTTTGGGTCGTAATTAGTTAATTTAACATTCCAAAAATGTTGAATCGTCATGCCAACTGCGATCGCTAAACTTACAGGCATGGAATAAACCAACTTAATCTCTGTATAATGTTGCTGTGCTTCATGCAAAACTTTGAAAATTTCTCGACAGTACTGAGTCGGTGTCTTCTTCGTAGCTGATAGTATTTCCTCTCTGATTTTGTAAAGCAATAATATCTCCATAATTAGTAATGCTAGGGTCGTTTAGTTTAGTTTTGTGCGCTGCTGTATCGAGCGCAACAGAAACTCAACAAAAACCAGATTTTTCCGGTGAGTAAAATCCTGAAAAACCTGGTTTCTGCCTGATATTTCCTGCAATACTAGGGTAGGTAACGGGCTCTGCACCATATTGGTTATCACTGCGCTGCCACAAAACTGCTTTTACTTCTGGATTTATATACATAGACTGATGAAATATCTGGACTGAAACTATTAAGATTCTAATTAATTATTAACTATCATTAGGTGCAGTTATGAAATATAGATGGTTAATTTTAGTATTAGCAGCGCTCTCTAGTTTAAGTGCTGTAAATGTCTTGGCTCAGACAACTAATTCCTCGAATCAACAACAGTATGGTAGTGGGAATTGGCTTAATTATCCATACGGAGCGCGTGTTTATGGAAATGGAATGATTTCTACGCCTAGTGGCATCATATCTCCTACTGTTGCTGTTCCTCGCTCAGATGGATCTACAACTTACTACTATCGTAATGGCACTCAAATCACTATTGATAGAAACAACACCAATAACCCAGCGGGAACACCTCTTTATCCAGGTATTAATGGTGGGATAAGAGATAATACACTCACCAATCCCAACAATTCTCCACAGAATCAATAGTTTTTGACCAAAGGCTAAAAACCGGGAGGTGAGCCAATAACTAAACCTGAAAGCCTAGATTTTTCGTTCATAAACCCGGTTTTTCAAGTCTTGTTGAGAATGGTGCCAGATCTACATCCGATCGCTAAACATGGCGTTAGCCGGATCGCGCTTTAATGTGGTAGTCGCTACCAGTATTCCGATTACAGCGAGAAAAGCGGTTGGATAAAAAGCGTAGGTGTAGGTTCCAAACAGATCGCGAATTCTCCCGGCAACCACAGTTCCCAAAAGTGCGCCCACACCGTAGGCTGTAAAGACAATTCCGTAATTTTTGGCATAATTTTCTGGTTTAAATAAAGTCAAAGTTGCTGTGGGTGCGAGTGCTAACCATCCGCCTAAACAGAACCAAAATAAACAGAATGCAATTAAATATGTGGCGACTTGTCCAGAGCGAGCATTGATCATCAAAATGGAAGCAATGATAATCAAAACGTAGGTTGCTGTTGCTACATATTTGGGTGGAAAGCGATCGGTTAACCAGCCAAACAAAGGACGACTTAAACCATTGAAAACCGCAAATAGGGAAACACTACTAGCAGCTAAAACCGGATCGATTTCGATAATTTCCTGTGCTACTGGGCTGGAAATGCCGATCGCGCTTAACCCAACTAAAGCACCAATCATGTAACAAACCCACAACCCGTAAAACGAGCGAGTTTGTAACATATTGGGACGATTAATTGGCGCTGAAATTTGCTTAGTTTGAGAAACGTTTCTCCCCTTTGGGCTCCATCCTTGAGGTGGTAGTTTCAGAGCCAGGGAAATTAATAAAATAGCGATCGTAAAAACAATCCCCAGAATCAACAAAGTTTGTCTAATTCCATAAGCATCAATCAAACTCTTCGCTAAGGGAGCCGTTACCAGCGGAGATAACCCAAAACCAACAATAGTCAAACCAACAGCTAGACCTTTTTGATCGGGAAACCAACGAGCCGAAACTACCATTGGTACTCCATAAGCAATGCCAACGCCACTTCCAGCAATCACCCCATAAGTAAAAGCCAGCACGGAGATGTTGGTGGCGAAACTAGAAAGAATGTATCCGACTCCAGCAATTAAACCACCGAGAGCAGTAATTTTTCGGGTGCCAATGCGATCGATATAAAAACCCGTTATTGGCATCAATGTTGCATAAAAAACCAACGCAACAGTGTAAGGTAACAAACTTTCAGTTGCGCCAATATTGAGTAACGTTTCTAGCGGCTTTCTAAAAATGCTCCAGGAATAAACTGTCCCCAAGCAAAGCAAAACGATCATTCCCAAAGGAATTAATAACCATCTGCCCCGCTCTGCTGGGAGCCCAAACAATGTCAATTTTTGGCTCTGATTTTCTAAATTCATACTTTACGAGATTTTTCTCCAAATAGTAGATGCTTCAGCAACTTATATTTATAACTTGCCCAAATTAACTGTAAAATTTAATACTTACAGTTGAGTGATTTTTTGGGGGTTGATATTGGCTCTAACTAGTGCCAGCACAGCAGAAATGATTGAGCAGTTGAAAACTTCTTCAAAGCTGAAGATAAAAGTATTCTTGCCTTGCAGCCTTAGAGCCTTCTTGCACTAGCTAACGCTACCCATTAAATTGCAGAATAGATCGAATTAGCTCACATTTCGGTTAACTTAAACTTTTATTCAAGAGTTGCCTGTCATGCAGACTTTACTGATCAATGGGAAAAACCTGCTTTCTGATTTGATTGCTCGTTATCGATCGCAAGTTGACTATTTGGCGATTCGCCTGGAAGAATCGGAAGGGACTGAGATTTTACTGCGAGCGGATAAGATAGAAACCCTTTCCCAAGGGATCTCGCTTGGTGGACAGGTGCGGGCTTGTTACAAGGGGGGTTGGGGTTTTGCTAGCTTTAATAAACTTTCAACGCTCAAAGAACGGGTGGAGGAAGCGATCGCAGCTGCCAGAATGGTAGGAGAAGAAGAAACGATTCTGGCACCGATTCAAGCAGTGCAGGATGTTTGCAGTTTACCTTTAACTGGCACCGATCCGCGCCAAATTTCTTTAGCCCAAAAGAAAGAGTTGTGCGATCGCTACACAGAAATTCTCCGTAGCCTAGATAAACGGATTACTACTACTTCAGTCCGTTATGGTGACAATGCCCAACGAGTGATTCTCGCCACTTCCGAAGGCACCATGCTAGAACAATCTTGGGTGGATATGGAAATGCGCTTTGCTGCTACTGCCAGAAATGGAGACACCGTACAAACTGGTAGGGAAACTACAGGATCGCGCAAAGCTTATGAAGATTTAATTGGTTTAGATTCCCAAGTTAAAAGTGCTGCCCAACGCGCCGTTGATGCCTTAGCTTTACCTCCAGTTAAAGGTAACACTTACAAGGTGGTGATTGACCCAATTTTAAGTGGGTTGTTTGTTCATGAAGCTTTTGGTCATCTTTCGGAAGCAGATATGGCTTATGAAAATCCTGATTTGTTGGAAGTAATGACGATCGGACGCAGATTTGGGCCAAAAGAATTGCAAATTTTTGATGGTGCAGCCCCAGAAGGACATCGAGGTAGCTATTTTTACGATGATGAAGGTACGCCAGCAACTACCACTCGATTAATTAAAGATGGCGTTTTAGTCGGTAGATTGCATTCTCGTGAAACAGCAGGCAAATTGGGCGAAACTGCTACAGGAAATGCCCGGTGTTTAAATTATCATTATCCCCCATTAGTGCGGATGACTAATACTTGGATTGAACCGGGAAAAACACCTGTTAAGGATTTATTTGCTGATATCAAAGAAGGGGTTTATGCACGTAATTGGTTGGGGGGAATGACGAATGGCGAAATGTTTACTTTTAGTGCTGGGGAAGCTTGGATGATCCGCAATGGAGAAATTGCTGAACCTGTGCGCGATGTGACTCTTTCAGGAAATGTGTTTAGTACTTTGGCTGATATTGAAGCGATCGGCGATGATTTTTACTGGGATGAGTCCGGTGGTTGTGGTAAAGGTGGACAAAGTGGTTTACCTGTAGGTTGCGGTGGCCCTTCTTTGCGAATTAAAAATGTAATTGTCGGGGGAGAAGCAGCTTAAACTCAGATCTTGCAGCAATGGAGGTAGAACCTCCATTCACCTCATTCCCAGGTTGAACCTGGGAACGAGAAAACCGGGTTGAGCATGAAGTTTGTTGTGACGACTTTAGTCGTTTCTTTGTCAGATAGAAGGACTAAAGTCCTCACAACGAACCTGGTTGATTAGTATTTCTTTTAATTGGAGGTTGAATTATGACTGAAATAATGGCGAAAATTTTGCCTTTGGAAAATGGCGATCGTCTAACTCGTGCTGAATTTGAACGGCGCTACCAAACAATGCCTAATTTGAAAAAAGCGGAATTAATTGAAGGAGTAGTTTATATGGGATCGCCAGTTCGGGTAACTCACGGTCAACCTCATGCTCATATTATGGGATGGTTGTTTTCTTATCAGATTGCTACACCGGGAGTTGGATTATTTGATAATACTACAGTTCGTCTTGATGCTGATAATGAACCTCAACCTGATGCACTATTAAGAATTGAGAATGGTGGACAAACAATTATTAGTGAAGATGATTATTTAGAAGGAGCGCCAGAATTCATTGCTGAAATAGCTGCGAGTAGCGCTTCTTATGATTTACGAGATAAATTAAGAGTTTATCGTCGCAACCAAGTGCAAGAATATTTAGTATGGCAAGTGAACGAGCAAAAAATTGATTGGTTTCGGTTAAGGGAAGGAGAATATATTGTTTTACCAAGGGATGCAACCGGAACAATTAAAAGTGAAGTTTTTCCCGGTTTATGGTTAGCAGTTCCGGCTTTAATAGCTGGCAATTTGGTTGAGGTTCAGTCGGTGTTACAAATGGGTTTAGCAACACCTGAACATCAAATTTTTGTCGAAAGGTTAAGAGGTTAATGCAGCATCTATTTGTTGATAAAGGTATGACAAGCTGCCAGAATTATCTAAAATAACATCAGCTTTTTGGCATTTTTGTGCGAGTGACATTTGACTGCTAATTCTCGCTTTCGCTTGTTCTAATGTTAAATTATTTCGCTGCATTAATCGTTCTATTTGTTGTTGTTCATCAACAAATACTACCCAAATTTCTGTAACTAACCCTGTTAATTTTGCTTCAAATAGTAGAGGAATGACTAAGACAACTGTGCTGTTTGATGGTAATTGATTCATTGCTTCTGCAAAGCGTTGTCTGACGTAAGGATGTATTTGTTGTTCTAACCAAATGCGTTCTTCATTGTCACGGAAAACTATTTCTCCTAATTTTTGCCGATTTAATGCACCATCAGGTAAAAGGATTTCGGTTCCGTAACGTTGAGCAATTTTATTTAAAATTGGGGAACCAATTTGTACGGCTTCACGAGCATAAATATCTGCATCTAAAATTGGTAATTGATAAGTGTTAGCTAAATAATTTGAAACTGTTGTTTTGCCAGTACTAATACCGCCAGTTAAACCAATTTTACGCTGAGTCATGATAGTAATAAACCTGGTTCGTTGTGAGGACTTTAGTCTTTTTATTTAAGAATATACGACTAAAGTCGCTACTAAGTAGGTGCCAATAAATAAAGTAAAAATAGTTATCTATCAATGGGGCAGGCAGGATGCCTACCCCACAAGAAAGCTGAAAATTTTGTGGGGCAGGCAGGATGCCTACCCTACAAGAAAGCTGAAAATTTTGTGGGGCAGGCAGGATGCCTACCCTACAAGAAAGCTGAAAATTTTGTGGGGCAGGCAGGATGCCTACCCCACAAGAAAGCTGAAAATTTTGTGGGGCAGGCAGGATGCCTACCCCACAAGAAAGCTGAAAATCTTGTGGGGTGGGCATCTTGCCCGCCTTTGTTTTACTTTATTTAGATCTACCTACTTACAAACTTAATTACAATTATGATAGTTAGGAAGATAAATATTTGCTCATTGTTGATTATTTGGATTTTCCCAGACAAAGTGACCGTTAGAAGAGATTAATCTTTCTGCTGTTTGGCGATCGACAGGTCGTGAAAACAAGAAACCTTGACTATATTCACATTCTAAAGATTGCAATTGCAGGAGTTGTTCGGTGGTTTCTACTCCTTCGGCAATCACATCCATGTTTAAAATGTGAGCTAAAGAAATGATGGTGCGGACAATTTCTAAGCTTTCGCTATCAAAAGCCATTTGATTGACAAAGGATCGATCGATTTTCAAAGTATCAATTGGTAGTTGATGCAACCTTGCTAAAGAAGAGTAGCCTGTACCAAAGTCATCTATTGAAAGCTGAATTCCCAAAGTTTTTAATTGTTGTAACATGGCTGTCTCGGAAGCACAGTTTCCCGTCAAGCTACTTTCTGTAATTTCTATTTTCAAACTTTCTCGGTTAATTCCAGTTTCTTGTAAAATTTGGTCGATGCGTTCTATTAATCCCAATTGTGCTAATTGAGCAGCGGAGAGATTGACACTAATTGTTAAGGGGAATTGTTGCGGAAATTTCTCTTTCCAAGTCACCATTTGGCAACAAGCTTCTTTTAGTACATACCGATCGATTAAACTAATTAATCCGGTTTCTTCGGCTAGGGGAATAAATTCTACTGGTGAAACCCAACCTCTGCTGGGGTGATACCAACGGACTAAGGCTTCAAAACCAATTAATTTGCCATTTTTAATTGAGACTATTGGTTGATAGTAAACTTGGAATTCTTGACGTTCGATCGCGCGTCTTAAATCTGTTTCTAACTGCAAGCGTTCTACAGCTTGAGTTTGCCATCCCGGTTCAAAAACTGCATAACGAGTTTTACTTAATTGTTTAGTTTGGTGCATGGCTGTATCAGCAGCACGCAGGTAATCTTCTGGTTGTTCATAACCGACATAACTGAATGCAATGCCAATACTAGTAGTAATAAAAACTTCCTGTCCGTCAAGATCGAAAGGATAGCTGAGTGCTTGGTAAATTTGTTCAGCAAGTTGAGTCGCGTTGCTAGTTTCTCCCAAGTTTGTTAACAAGATAGCAAACTCATCTAATCCTACTTGTCCTACCATTGCTTTTCTTGATTTCTGGGGATTCTTGGAAGTATTATTTATCGCGAAAGTTGGCTTCTGTGAGGTTTGGTTATCCCGGATTAAATTTGATTCTAAATCAACATCAAAAAATGAGAAGTTTCTATTTTGTAAACAATTTTGAATTCGTTGAGCAGCAGTGATCAGCAAGCGATCGGCTAAATGATGCCCCAAACTAAATTTAACCATTTGAAAGCGGTCTAAGTTCAAAAATAATACAGCAAATAAACTGTCTTCGTGATGTTTTGCTAAGTGAATAGTTTCTTTAAGTTGTTTGAGAAATAAAGTGCGGTTTGGTAATCCAGTAATTAGATCGTAATAAGCATAACGTTGCAATTTTTCTTCTGCTTGTTTGCGTTCGCTGACATCTTGTACCATTGTCATATAGTTAACAATCTGATTATTGGCATCTTTTAACGGTGTGTTATGCCACTCGCAAGTAATTGTCCGACCATCTTTAGTAATGTTTTCCATTAAGCTATGATCGGTAATTTCTCCGGCTGCTAACTGCTGGTGAATTTGTTGCACAAAACCTCTAGCGTCAGGGGAAGTAATTAAGTGTTCCAGGTATTTACCTAATACTTCTTGTTTGGGATAACCAAATATTTTTTCTGCGGCGGGATTCCAATCTATAATCCGAAAGTCTCGATCTCTAAGAATACAGCCAATAGGCATTCGATCGATTTGCAGTTGCAACCGTTCTTGTAATTGTTTAGTTTCCTCATAAAGTTGAGCATTAATAATTGCCATTGCACAGCGTTCGGCGGTAATTTCTAATAGATGAAGTTCCCGATCGCTAAAGGGATGATTATTAAACCAATCTACGTGCAGCACTCCCACTAAATTCCCATTCCTTTTTAAAGGTACACCCATCATTGTGTGAATATTCAGTTGTGTTAAAATTGGGCTAATTATCAGCGGATTTGCTTGGACATTTTCTATATACAGTGGTTGATGAGTAGCGGCAATAGTACCAGCAAAACCTTGACCGATCGCTACACTAAATCCCGCTCGCAGTTCTTCTTCAATCCCAATGGTAGCCCTCACCCAGAGGCGATCGCCTTCTTTGAGCAAAATTACGCCTGTATCTGCTTTAATTACTTCTACAATTCGCTGAAGCAATACATTTAGTAATTCCCCTAAATTTAATGTACTAACTGCATTAGCTGTCACTCTACTCAGAGCAGTTAAATCTTCACTTTCTTGGCTTAATTTTCTCAGTAATGCTAAACGTTCTTTTTCTGCTTTTTTGCGCTCTGTAATGTCCCGTGATATTCCAATTAAACCAATAATTTCTCCTTGAGAATTTCGACAGACATTTTTTGTTGCCAGATATACCTGCGTGTTGTTGTTAATAGAAATAATTTCCTCTACCGTTTCCGACTTACCGTTGCTGATAATTCGGCGGTCATTTTCCATGATTATTCTCGCTGTTTCTAAGGCAAAAAGTTCTCTATCATCCTTGCCAATAATTTCTCCGGCTGACTTCCCTAAAATTCTGGCAGTTTCCGAATTTACAAATAAATATTTGCCTTGAATATCTTTAATAAAAAGAGCATCCGTAGTGCCTTCTATTAATGCCCTAAGAATGTTGTTCCTATCTGACAAGCTAATTTCCATTGCTTTGCGATCGCTAATATCTTTATCATAACCCTTACTGATTAATAATAATTATTTTTGCTTTACTCAGCAATAACCCGTTTATTAATCACCCATCTCAATGGAGCAAGGGGACTCCCGTTACACCCGATAGGGTTAGCGGGAGGGGAATTGCGACCAGCTAACTCAGATTGAGCGCAGCGAATCATCTTTTCATGTTGCATAGTTGTACCCATCATTTCGATGAATGTGCT
>NZ_JBHFNQ010000169.1:0-40730 GCF_041929345.1 Floridaenema aerugineum BLCC-F46 | reverse complement strand
TACGTTGTTGGGCTTTAGCCCTACTGTAGCGCTGAAGCGCAACAGGTACGTTGTTGGGCTTTAGCCCTACTGTAGCGCTGAAGCGCAACAGGTACGTTGTTGGGCTTTAGCCCTACTGTAGCGCTGAAGCGCAACAACGTACCTTGTCAATTTGTGATTGTTTGAGGTTGTAGTATGAGGGTTTCTTTCTTACTAAATGTCAGGCTATTATCCTGACAATCAACTACAATTGTGTCACCAGCAACAAACTTGCTTTCTAACAACAAAGTTGCCAAGGGATTTTCTAATTGTCGTTGAATTGCCCGTTTTAAAGGACGTGCTCCATAAACCGGATCGTAACCCGCTTCTGCTAAATGATCTTGGGCTTTTCCTGTTAGTTCAATGTTGATTTTTTGGTCAGCTAATAAGTAGTGAATGCGTTTTAATTGAATCCCAACAATTTGCCGTAATTCGTTGCGACTTAAGGTATGGAACAAGATAATATCATCAACGCGATTTAAGAATTCCGGGCGGAAATGTTTTCTTAATGCGTCCATTACTTGTTTTCGCATTTCTTCATAACGGGAATCATCGCCGCTAAAATCGAGAATGCGATCGCCGCCAATATTACTAGTCATCACAATTACAGTATTGCGAAAATCTACCGTTCTTCCTTGCGAATCTGTAATCCTCCCATCATCTAAAACTTGCAACAAAATATTGAAAACATCGGGGTGGGCTTTTTCCACTTCATCTAATAATACAACTGAATAAGGTCGTCTCCTAATTGCTTCCGAAAGTTGTCCGCCTTCTTCATATCCCACATACCCAGGAGGCGCACCAATTAACCGAGAAACGGCGTGTTTTTCCATATACTCGGACATATCAATTCTTACTAAAGCGTCTTCTGCATCAAACAGAAATTGCGCTAAAGCACGGGCTAATTCGGTTTTTCCGACACCTGTCGGACCCATGAATAAAAAGGAACCAATTGGTCTTCCGGGGTCTTTCATTCCCGCCCTAGCGCGACGAATTGCTGCTGCAACTGATGATACTGCTTCCTGTTGTCCGATGACTTTTTGATGTAATTGTGCTTCTAATTGCAGTAATTTTTGCCGTTCTGATTCCAACAATCTACTAATCGGAATTCCTGTCCATTTCCCCACAATTTCGGCAATATCTGATTCGGTAACTTGTTCTCTTAAAAGAGTAGAACCTTCAGCTTGGACTTTTAAAAGTTCAGTTTCTTTTGCTTCCCTTTCCCGTTGCAAACCTTCTAATTTTCCGTATTTTAATTGCGCTGCTTTGTTTAAATCATAAGCCCTTTCTGCTTGTTCGATTTGCACTCGCAGATGTTCTTCTTCTTCCTTCATGGCATTAATTGCTTCTAGAAGTTGCTTTTCTCCTTGCCATTGGGAAGAAAGGGTTTCCTGTTCGGTTTTTAATTCCAAAATTTCATCTTCAATTCGCTGCAATCTTTCTTGAGAAACTTGACTTTCTTCCCCTTCAATGGAAAGTTTTTCCATTTCTAATTGCATCACACGGCGATCGATCGCTTCCAATTCTTCCGGTTTAGAAGTAATCTCCATTTTCAATTTAGCAGCTGCTTCGTCTACTAGATCGATCGCCTTATCCGGCAAAAATCGATCGGTAATATAACGTTGAGAAAGAGTCGCCGCCGCCACTAACGCTGAGTCAGTAATTTTAACGCCGTGATGCACTTCGTAACGTTCTTTCAACCCCCGCAAAATCGAAATTGTATCTTCTACAGTTGGTTGATTAACATAAACTTGTTGAAATCTGCGTTCTAAAGCGGCATCTTTTTCGATGTATTTGCGGTATTCATCCAAAGTAGTCGCACCAATACAACGCAACTCTCCTCTTGCTAACATTGGTTTTAGCAAATTTCCCGCATCCATCGATCCTTGACTATTTGCACCCGCCCCAACAACGGTGTGTAATTCATCAATAAATAGGACAATTTGCCCTTCGGAATTAGTAACTTCTTTGAGTACCGCCCGCAGTCGATCTTCAAATTCTCCGCGATATTTTGCCCCCGCCACTAAACTCCCCATATCTAAGGAAATTAAGCGGCGATTTTTCAAAGATTCTGGAACATCACCATTGACAATTCTTTGGGCTAAACCTTCAGCAATTGCCGTTTTTCCTACCCCCGGTTCCCCAATTAAAACCGGGTTATTTTTCGACCTTCTCGATAATACTTGAACCACGCGACGAATTTCATCATCTCGCCCAATCACCGGATCGAGTTTGCCTGATTTTGCCTGTTCGGTTAAATCCCGTCCATACTTTTCCAAAGCTTCATAACGATTTTCGGGATTTTGATCTGTTACCTTTTGATTTCCGCGAATTGTTTTAATTGTTGCTTCTAACTTTTTGCCATCTACATCATAAGCTTTCATCAACCTGCGACCTACTCTTTCGTCTTCGGTAAAAGCTAAGAGTAAATGTTCGACAGAAATAAAAGTATCTTGCCAAGTTTCCCTTGCTGACTCGGCGCGATCGAGCATGACATCTAAACTTTTGCCTAGATATAATTGGTCTACTTTGGGAAGTTTTGGCTGAACTTTTGTATAAGATTCTAACTGTTGAAACAAGCGGTTAGGTTCCACACCTGCGCGGTTGAGAATGCGCTGAGTTAGTCCTTCTTGTTCTAAAAGTGCGATCGCTAAATGTTCTACCTCTAGGTATTGATTTTGAAAGCGTCGCGCCACTTCTTGAGATTTGACGATCGCTTCCCAAGCTTTATCGGTAAATTTAGTAGCATCAGTAGGTTGCACAGTAGCTCCTTTTATTAATAAAATTTTCCGTTATCACCCGCAAATACATCTTAATGAAAATTGGCGATATTTTACCTTCCCTTTTCTTTTTCCCAATCCCCAATCCCCAATCCCCATTCACTCTACTACTACACACCATTGATGCAATTTGTATTTAACACAACCGTTTTTCACCAAAGGATCTTGCTCAACTATTGATTTTGCCTCATCCATTGAAGCTGCTTGGAATAGTAACATTCCGCCGCCGCGTTCTCCCCAGTAACCTGTTTTCGCTTGGTGTCCTTTAGCGATTAAATCTCGGACAAAAGCTTTATGTGCGGGTATAGATTGGTCAAAGGTAACTTGATCGACAATTCCTTCTTCTATTTTGACAAACCAAGGCATATTAATGTTATGAGATGTCAGATTTGGTATTAACGAATGGTGAGTTCTAGAAGTTTGTTTTTTATTGCTTTGCTACCGCCTGTCAGTATTCAGGAGGAAGTTAATCAGATTAAGCAACACTTTAGCGATCGCTACGCCAGCAGTCATGCTCAAAAATCCCCTCCCCATATTACCCTACAACCGCCCTTTGAGTGGAACCGGGAGTCTGTCGGAGTTTTAGAAGAGTGTTTGAGTGGGTTTGTGAGCGATCGATCCCAAGTACCCATTACTTTATCAGGATTTGCCGCCTTTCCGCCCAGAGTCATCTTTGTGAATGTCTTAAAAACGCCCGAACTCTTGAATTTACAAGCAGATTTAGCTAATCACCTAAAGATAACCTTGGGTATTGTAGACGAAAGATCTCAGGGAAGACCATTTGCGCCACACATGACTGTCGCTTTTAAAGACTTAACTAAACAAAATTTTAAAGCCGCTTGGCCTGAATTTCAGGATAAACCTTTTCAAGCAGAATTTACTGCTAATCAGTTAACTTTGTTAATTCATAGTAATAGACGATGGAATATTTTCAAAGAGTTTCCCTTCTGAAAAAACCAGATTTATTAAGCTGTTACGCATTTAAAAGTCATATTGTAGGGTGCGTCAGAAGGGGATATTTTCCTTTCTATATAAGGCTTTACCGTCTGACGCACCCTACTCGTTAATAAGTGATTTAAATGCGTAACAGCTTATAATGAAATACAAGCTTATCAAGAGAGTAAATTATGAAATCAGAGTACGATTTTTCCCAAGCCGAACAAGGCAAGTTTTATCATCCAGATGCTAAATTTCATTATCCCATTTATCTCGAACCGGATGTGGAACAGTTCGTCACAAAAATTGCTGAAAATAAAAACATTGACGTGCAAGTTTTGGTCAATGAATGGCTGAGAAATAACATTAAATTTATTCAAAGTATTGAGTAAGTTTGAAAGCTGGTTTTAGGAGCTTATATGCTAAGTAATTTAGAACAGACAAATGGAGTAAAAAATGACAAATATTCAATCAATGACAATTGCAATAAAATCCCTTTACGAACAAGATCTTTGTCTGTGGATACAAGCAAATATAAACTTATTAAAGGAGGGAAAATTTGCTGAAATAGATTTAGAAAATCTTCTAGAGGAACTGGAAAGTACGGTGAGAAGTGAGAAAAATGCTTTAAAGAGTAATTTAAGATTACTTCTCATGCACTTACTCAAGTATAAATATCAACAAGAAAACCGAACAAATAGTTGGGTTTACACTATTAGAGAACATCGTAAACGCATCCGAGATGCCTTCAAAATCAGTCCCAGTTTATATCGGTTTTTTGAAGAGATTTTTAATGAATCTTATCAAGATGCTAGGGAACTAGCCGCAGATGAAACAGGGTTATCTATTAAGATATTTCCTCCAGAGTCTCCCTTTACTGTCAAAGAAGTTCTTAATCCTGATTTTTTACCAGATGATAATCCCGAAAATATTCAATAATTGAATGAGATGTCTTTTTGGGCGATCGCTTTTTTCAATAATTGAAAGTACAACGTACAAACTTGCTTAAGCAGTTGAAGTATGAGAAAAATGAAGATAAGATAAGCAAGCTTGAGGTTGAACTTGCTGATGTCGAAAATGAAATCGATTTGATTTATGTTGCACGAGAAGGAGAAGCTCATATAAAATGGCTGACCTCCGAATTTGGCGAGGATGTTTTTCCTGATCGTGACTAATTTATTGGATGATTTTAAGTGTTCTGAAGTTCAATCCTGGCGGTAGGTATCTTTGCCAACTCACCTGTAAATTGTAGTTGTTATTTGTAGTTAACAACTATTACAAAGTACAGAGTAGTAGGGTGAGTAATATTACTTAATTTGAGAGGCGATCGCACTTTACCTTTTTTCACCCAAAGAGCGATCGCCCTTTGCTATACAGTTAGAAAAGCTATAATGGCAAAAGCCATAAATATTGAAATTTAAAATGCCAGAACCAAAATTAGAAGAAAGAATTGCTCAATTAGAAGCTGAAGTAGCTCATCTCAAAAGTTTAATTTCCCCCAGCAGTACTACTTCAAATCCTTGGTGGCTAAAAATCACAGGAACCTTTGCTAACAGTAAAGCTTTTGAGGAAGCAATGCAGCTAGGTAAGGAGTATCGCCAGTCTCAGCAAGAGGATGACGAACAACGAATCCCACCCTATACAGGGGGGATAGTGTCATTATTACATGAAAAATTGAGTCAAGAAATCGCTCTTCAGTCTCAACAACAAGATTCCGAACAGTCTTCTATCGATTAAAATGTACCTTTTAGATACTGACTATCTGACCATTTTAGAACGGGGCGGACAGGACGCACAAATTTTACTAGCAAGACTATCCAACATCAATCCAAATGAAGTAGTCGCTACGACAATTGTTACTTATGAAGAGCAAACACGGGGTTGGCTTAGTTACATGGGTAAATCACGTTCTTTAGAAGCTCAAGTGGAAGCATATCAGCAATTACAACAACATATTGT
The DNA here is from genome assembly GCF_041929345.1 of Floridaenema aerugineum BLCC-F46. NCBI lineage: Bacteria > Bacillati > Cyanobacteriota > Cyanophyceae > Aerosakkonematales > Aerosakkonemataceae > Floridanema > Floridanema aerugineum. Next base: position 35,037 of record NZ_JBHFNQ010000169.1, on the reverse strand, counting down.
TAACTTCTGTAGCATACCAGTGATAGGTTTTGAAACAGCAGCCGCCGCCATATTTCAAAATCTTAAAAAGACCTATCCTCGCCTTGGTTCAATGGACTTAAAAATAGCTGCAATTGCGATCGCTAATAATGCTACGCTACTAACTCGTAATATGTCTGACTTCAGTAAAATTAAAGATTTGAAAGCTGAGGATTGGACAATTAGTAGTCCGTAGGGTGCGTCAGACAATCAAACTATTGATTAGATATTTAACTTAAACATCTGACGCACCCTACCACTTTATTTAAAATGCGATATGCCTACGGCACGCTACGCTAACGCACTTTAGCTTTTTTTACTGAAAGAGCGATCGCTCCTAAGTTTTTTATTGATAGGCGATCGCTCTTCGATGCCCAATTATACAACCTCATTTTCGTTTAGAGGTAAACCAATCTGAGGCTTACAGTCTGTAAACGTCAATGAATCAGGGTCAAGGAAGTCGGCTAGTGCCATCTCTAGTACCATTTCGATGGAGTAGTCAATCTGTTTGGCATAATTCAAATAAGCATCGCGAATGCGTTCCGGTAACACTGCCAACAACATCAATGCGGCATCATGGCTGAGATGCTTCCTATCAGTTTGTGGGAGAGTTTGCATAGTTACGACCTTTCATCTCTACTAGGATATCTCGCATTGTATGGGGGCTGTGTCGCATGAATCAGAATGCTTTCTAGCTCATCTCCCAATTTTAGAACATCAACCATTGAGAGCGGTACGAACGCGATCGCAATGTCTCGATGGTCATAATCATCCAACCATGACCAGGTGCAGGCTTTGTGTCCGCCTCTAAATCGCTCTCGAAGTTTTTTAGCTTTGCCAATATAAAGTAGCCCATGCTCCCGATGCTTGACGGCATACAGTCCAGGTGACAATGGGAGATCTCGAAATTCACGGGTGATTAATGCACAGGACTCAAACGGCACAGATAAGAGCGTTTGCAGTAATCTTTCGGCTTGCTCCTCAATTTCATTCAAAATCAGCCCTCATGCTCTTCAACCGATCGACAATGTTCCATTTTAAGACTTACGTGCTGAATACCGTGCAGGTAAAACTCAAGAATTAGACCCCGAAACAACGCACTTTATCTATTCTCCAGCTAACCGCAAAGTTTCTGTATAAAGGTGATCGTGAATCCAAAACCCATTAGCTCTCATCAGAGGTGAAGTGTGACTAACAATAATCATCGCCATCTCTTAGCTGCTAAACTGTTCACATCCTCTCTCAGTTCAGTAATATCATAATGAAGGGGTATTTGACGACTGGCAAGAAGGCGTTGAAATTGAAGTTGATTCATCTGAGCAAAACGGCTGGCTTGTCCTAAAGTAAATCGCTCTTGTTGAAACAGTAATATGGCAATTTCTGCAAGCATTTCTGATTCAGTCATTTGCAGAGTTTGTAAGGTTTCATCGGAAATTACAATACTCATAGTTCTAGCTATTTACAAAATCTAATTAAAGAGATGTACATCTCTTCTATTTTAATCGGGTTAGCGAATGCCTCACGCACTTTTTAGTAGATAATCAATCCTAGTAAGTGCGTTAAAATTTAACCACTCACTAATATGAGTCAAAAGAATTCTTATGACTAGTTCTATGCAACAACTCACATTGCAAGACTTCTTGAAGCGTCCCAATATTGAGGAGTCGCCAGCTTGGGAGTTTGTGGAGGGACAAGCAAATCAAAAACCGATGCCAACAGCTTATCATAGCATTTTACAAAAACGACTGACTGCGGCGATCGATCTATCAAATTCACCCTATGAAGCTTTTCCAGAACTGCGCTGCACTCTCAGCAACAATTCTGTGGTTCCTGATATTACAGTTATCCACAAAAGTCGGATTCCTGTCGAGAATACTGCTGTTGAAGGCGCACCAGATTGGATGATTGAAACCCTCTCTCCTGACCAAAGTACTACTAAATTGATTGCCAAAATTCAAATCTGCTTGAATGAGGGAGCAAAGCTAGGATGGTTAATCGATCCTACAGAACAGCTGATATTAATATTGTTACCTGATGGTCGGATTTCTTTGCTCAAAAATAGCGATCGCTTACCTGTATTACCGAACATAATGTTAGATTTGACAGCTATGCAGGTGTTTGCTTGGGTGCGCGATCGATGAAGTTGTTGTAATCTGAAATCTGCCATAATAATCTACAATTGAGTTGCCAATTACCCTGGTTGCAATCCAAATCGAAAAACTTGTTCAGCAGTTAAATTAAAGTTAGGAAATCCTGGTGATTGAATCGGATTATTTTCCTGAAATTGACTAACTTGATACTCACCATCAACCAGTTGATAAACAGAAAAAGTCGGCTGTTTGGGATTACCAATAAATCGCCTACCACCTAAACCTAAATAATCAACTATCCAATATTCAGCAATTCCCATTTCTTCATAATCACCAGCTTTTGTAAGATAGTCATCGCGCCAATTAGTACTGACTATTTCGACAATCAAACGCACTGACGAACCCATTGTAATAATAGATCCTTTTGCCCAACGTGGTTCATTTGCCACAGCTTGTCGATCTAAAACAATAATATCCGGTTCGTAACCAGACTCATCACGAAAAGGTTTAACTACGCATTCTTTAGGAATGAAGTAAGGAAGTTGATTATTGCGACATTGAAGACCTATTTCTAAGCTGAGAAAGCCCCCAAGTTCTGAATGTTCACCTGTTGGTTTTGGCATTTCAATAATTACTCCGTTGTGCAATTCATAGCGGTGTTCTGATTTTTCGGGATACCAGTCTATGAATTCGTCAAATGTGACCTTTTTGCGGATAGATTGTGTCATAATAAAGCCTTTTTTATTACTATAACAGCAATTTTCAAGGTTAGCGATCGCTTCCTTTCTTGTAGTAACTTAGGAGCGATCGCATTAACATTAACTTACTTATTCGGGCGGTGAATAATTTTTTCCACTACCCGCTTTTTCGCTTTTGGATCGATACCAATTAAACGCACATATTCGCCATTATGTTCAGCTAAACATGATTCTACAGCTGCGATCGCCTCCGACTCCCCAACAATTCCCGAAGCACAACTTTGCCAAGAATTGATCCGAAACCTCCGTTCATCCACAAATTCCATTCCCAAACGATAACCTTGTGCCAAAATTTGTCGCACCTGTTCAACAGTTTCCGAATCCAATTTATTGCTAGAAACTTGCCCATTACCATTACCATAATTACTCTTAACAACTTCAGGTTTCGCAGCTTTCACTTCTTCTTTAACCACTTGCGGACTAACCGTTACCTTGGGCACCTCATTATTACTAAACCGCCGCAAAACATTATACTCTTGCACCAATTTTAAATCCTGAATTCGTTGCTGTTCTTGCGCCATTAAATTACCAAATTCAATCAGCCGAGATAAGCTAAAATTAGGCTTTTTAAAACTTGGTGGCCCTTCTACACTATTTACCACACGAGAAGAAACCTTTTCAAATCCAACTTCATGAATAAATTGGCGAATTTGTTCATCATAAATTCTCGCCCTCAAAGCACTAAAAAAGTCAACTGATTGATTCAAGAAAGTATCAACAAATTGTTCAATTTCTCTTGAAGAAAGACCATCTTCTGAAAAAATACCACCAACAATACCAATTTTATCTTCGCGGTTTGGTTCCCAGTAGAACTTCTCCATCCGTCCATCTCTAATTAATGGCGCATAGAGGGTAGAAAAGTCATTTCCAGTAACAATAATTGGCACGCGATGTAAAGGAGTCGAATCATAACTTCCGGGAAGTTGGACGTTAGTTGGATTATCAGCAATATTCATCAGTGTAGCGTTCACTAATTGAGTATTTACTGTATATTGAGTGCCTTCATCAAATCTACCTGCGCCAGCATCTAAATCATTAATCATTAAGGCAACCATCTTGCCTCGAACTTTAATTAATTCCGCTGCTTCTCGATAACGTAAGCGCAATAAACGTGCTGGATCTCCGGCATCTGGACTTTCTAATTCGCCGCCAGAAATGTGAATTGCTTCGATACCCATGCGCTCAAAAACTAATTCACATTGAAAGGATTTTCCTTCTCCTTTTCGTCCATGAATTCCTAAAATCAGGGGAACTCGCACCCCAGGAATTTCCAGAAAGTTTTTGGTGATATGAACTGCTAATTTGTCAAGGAACTTGGGAGAGATATAATAAGCCATTGGTCTGTTTTTTTCGGTTTGCGATTCGCGCTTTTGCTCTTTGTTAAAATTTTATAACAAATCGGCTAGTTGGGGAGATTTAAGTTTAATAATTTTGAACCGCAGAGACGCAGAGAACGCAGAGTAAGAGAGAGAAAGGTGTAAGGGATAAACGGAGTTATTGATGAGTATGATTGAGAGATAATTGAATTGGGGAATTAGATGACGCGCCAGCTTCACGACCAATTTGCTAAACAATATTTGCAGGAGTTATTAGCGCCTTTGGGACAGGTGGAAACTAGTCTGGATGTATCACCAGAAGTCCGTCAGGTTGATGTTTGGTTTGTTCCAGCAACTTCGCCTTCTATCCAACCACAAGTGTTGGGTTTGTTGGGACAAATGGCATCTTCTGCTTGTTCGTTTGAACCGTTTCGGAATCAGCCTAATCCTGTTGAGGTGCGAAATTGCTTGCTTAAATTGTATTCGCTACATGGCGAACTTTTACGTAAAGCGAGAAGAGAAAACAATTCTCTTTCCGAAGCGGAACTTCCTGTTTTGTGGATTTTATCGCCTACCTGTTCGACAAGTTTGCTGAATGGTTTTGGCGCAAAATTAGATAGTTCTGGAAATTGGGTTGAAGGGGTTTACTTTTTGCCAGAATATCAGAAAGCGGCATTGGTAGCGATTAATCAGTTACCAACTACGGGGGCAACTTTGTGGTTGCGAATTTTGGGACGTGGCGAAACTCAAAAACAAGCAGCACGAGAAATAGAAATGCTTCCGAATAACCATCCTTTTAGAAGGAATATTTTGGAAATTGTTGGTAGGTGGTACGTCAATTTGCAAATAAGTCAAAATTTAAATGATGAAGATAGGGAGGTACTTATGAACTTATCAGCAGCTTATCTGAAATGGCGAGAAGATACTTTACAAGAAGGACGGCAAGAAGGACGGCAGGAAGCACAGCGAGAGATGGTGGAAAATTTACTGCAAATTCGATTTGGTTCGCTGGATGAGGCGTTAGTTGGGGTGATACCGTCAATGTTGAAATTACCGTCACAAGAATTGACTCGGTTGTTGTTGACGCTTTCTCGTGAGGAGTTGTTGGAACGGTTTGGCGGGGAGTTTAATTGAGTGGATTTCAGTTGCATCAAGTAGACTCCAGAAACCCGGTTTCTTCAAGAAACCGGGTTTCTTTGTACCTCACTCACCTAAAAAGGGCTGTATTAATTTGAACGACGAATACAGGATAAAGTTTGAGGACGCGAAGGAATAGGGTAACAAAGGCGATTACACTGTTAACAGAAGAAATAAGTATATGGTGTGATTTTTAACTTAAGTTAGGGAACAATAAGTTTGATGAACGAGTGAGTAAGGTTTTTTGGAAGAGGTTAACAAGCCGTTAGCAAAAGATCTCAAGTTACACGAGATTAGGTAATCGCTCAGCTACTAACCACCAAGGACTAATCAACTCCCAGAAACCAGTAAATCAGAACCCAGTTATCACCAGTTGGAGTAATTCTATGGAAGCTCACCCCTATGAACCTTTTGCAAACGAAACCTGGATTATTGATCTAATTATTCTTGAAAAGCTTGAAATTCCTGGTCAAGTGCGCGAAAAATGGCGGGCCGGCCCCCTTGCTATTTATCCTTTAGTTGATTCTTTACGATTAAAAGACGGAACTTCTGTTAAGCAATTCTTTCTGGTTCCTTCTAAACTTGATATTTCCTGCGATCAATACGTCAAATTCTACTGGGATAAGCCCGGTGAACGAGGATTTGATAGCCAAGGAAAAGCAGGTGACCCAAGGGGTGTAGTTATTCAAATAGTCACTAAGGAAGAAGCAGAAAATCTTCAAAAGCAAATGCAGGAGAGTTTGGCCTATGAACTACGTTGTCAACTGCAAGACAAGCTAAATCAACTCCAGCAAGAGCAAAAAAGAGTAGCTCAGCAGGTAGAAGAGTTGGCACAAATCCGCACACAGGAGTTGAGGAATAAAATAAAAGCGGAAGAGGAGAATTTAGCACAAGAAAAGACATTACTTGATGCGGAATGTCAACGCTTGAATGAGCAGCAAAAATATCTTGAGTCCCTAGCTGAAGATGTAAAGAACGCTAAGGATATCTGGATTGCCTTAGAGCCATACCGTGCTGCTGTACCACTCGTTATTGACTCTAAGCTGTCTGAAACGACTGAGCCATGTCCACTGCCTGAAAATTTAGGGACAGAGTGGAATCAGATGCTGCATTCAAGCGGATTATCACTTCCTAAATACGTTTCTACAAGTTACCTGCTAGCACTGTTTAGTTCATTTTACTCAGGTAGCTTGATACTATTAAACGGTTCTGTTGGTGTTGGTAAAACCAGTCTAATTCAACACTCAGCCTCGTTACTTGGCGGCCAGAGTAGAATCATTCCAGTCCGTCCGGCTTGGCTTGACCCTTCTGATTTGCTGGGTTTTTTCGATCCGCTTAGCGAAACTTTTCGTCCCACCCCATTTTTAACAGCTTTGAAAGATGCTAATAACCACTATGACCGACTTCATCTAGTATGTCTGGATGAACTTAACCTGGCCAAAATAGAGAATTATGGTGCTGACTTACTATCTGCTCTAGAGTATTCACGTTCTGAGCAGGAAAAACAAGGGCTTCAGATCTATTCCTCAAACATTGAAACAGAGTTGTGGGAAGAGGCTAGGCTATTACATGAGGAACAACAAAGAGATTATAAGCAAATACAACGACTCAAACGGCTAGAAATCATTTTAAAAGATTATGCTTCAAACTTCCCGATTCCAAAAAACATAGTATTACTTGGTACTCTCAATTCCGATGAAACGACTTATGACTTGAGTCCAAAAGTCATTGACCGTTCATTTGTAATTACTTATCCTCTAGCAGACTTAACAGCCGAAATTTTTTCACAACCAGTCGATCCTAAGTCGATTGCAAGGAATATTTCCGTTTCTTCTTTGAGAGAAAGAATTAAAGACATGATCGGAAATACAATCGACGGTTGGGAGATAATCGTAAAATGGAATAAAGAGTATCTTACCAAACTAGGAATCCCTTTGGGACACAGAGCAAAAAAAGAATATACCGTCTTTAGTGCTACTGCAAATTGCTTGGGTCTGACTCAAAATGACTGCCTCGGTTACTTTTTATTTACCAAAGTACTGCCGAGAATCTCCTTCTTTAAAGGCACCGACTCCAATAATCTCAATAGAGAAGAACTATGTAGCAAGTGGTTTACGGAACTAGCAGTATATCGAGACTTTGGTGTAAGTGCGCTCCTTACTCAGATGCAAGACCAATTGGAGGATGATAGACGACGCAATGTTCGCTACTGGGGTTAAATTTATGATGACTGAACAGCAACTAACCAATATTAATGAAGAACAACTAAAGCATTGTATAGCTGAAATCGGGTTACTAGCACTTTCAACATCAAGTTGTGTCACCAGGCAAATGACAGTACATGAAGGAATAGAAAATAGTAGCTTAGGAATTTTATGGTGTCCTAGTGCTAAGTTATTGGCTACTGCAAATGCTTTGCTTGACTTAGCTAAAGTGGTCAAGGATAACTGGGATGTCCTAGAACAACGTCCTTTAAAAAGTTTTATTACCCAAGTTGCTTCGGTAGACATTAAACGGGTAAGTTCGTCTCCTCAATCCTTGATCCAAGCTAAGTTAAATCCCTTCAAGAGACAAACTCTTACTTTTACCCGTGTTGAATCGAATCAATGTACAGAAAATGAGTTTCTTTGTTATGTATTAGATGTTTATCTTAAGGATTTGGTAAATGGTATAGCAAAGGTATTAACCTCTTTAAAGATCGAGGAGATTGTTATACCTAATATTTCTCGAAAATTCCAAGATGAACGTCCTAATTTTATGACAGACTTAAGAAAGCGTGTCCAAAAAAGAAACTTTTTCATAGGAGATGAGAAAAGACGCATTACAGAAACCGTATCACAGCTTCATAATTGTGCGGAATGGGCAAGTCAAGCAAGAAAGGCTGGCTTTCTTGAAGAAGTGACAACTCCTGATGAACCACCCTCTCCATCTTTACGATTAACAGGCTCACCCATTTACGGTTCTATCTTTGAGCAATACTCAAACTGCCGTATCGGTAGCCTTGCTGCAATTGAACAAGTTATTTATTTATATAGATGCACTTATCAGGGTCAAGTGCGTCCTACATGGGAAATTTACAAAATTTGGTGCGTTGCTCGAATGTACAGCACATTTATAATATATGCAAATATGCAACCACCGAAAGGCGAACCTACCATATTTGAGTGTATCCAGACTAAAAGAGGAACACTTGAGTTGCCAAGAAATAAAGCCTTCAAACTCCAAGGAAAGTTAAATGATGGAACAGAGTTTAGTATTACTTTCTGGTACCAGCCTGAACTATTAACCCATAATGGTGAGTTGAGAATGCCAGATATTAAGGTAGAAGTAGCTACAAATGGATATAAACGACTCTATTGCTTTAATGCTGAAGATCGTAACTATAAAGAACAAGGCTCCGATCAATTTATTGACGATGTTCTTGAAATTGCTAGAAACAAATACTTAGCACCTCTGGGAATGACGGCTAGTTTTATCCTACATACGGATAGACAAGTTAATTATTGGGGTGAAGTACCTTTCAACAGAATCTTACAAGAGAAATTTAATCTTACTACAGAAACAGTCAATGCTAATAGATATGTGAATCATCAATATGGAGCAATTTCGCTGATACCTGGCTTAAATGCGGATGAGCAGTTTCAAAAAATACTCCAGCTATTATTCAAATACCATAACAATTCGCTGAAAACAGCCTGCCTTGCCTGTGGATATCAGCTTGAGTGGGGTAAAGATGTTGTACCTAGTTGGAAACCAAGTTTGATTAGTGAAGTAGAACTCATAAGTAGAACCCTAAATGGTAGTAGCAGAGCAGGAAACGGCACAGGCGTATATTGTTCCTGTCCTAAGTGCGGTGATTTTTGGGTAGTCCAGATTTGCTGGATAAACCATCACCCTCTTCTTAAGCTTATAGATTGCTTTCACAGACATTCTGACCATCCAGAATGGAAAGGCAAGTGGATGTACATTTGTCCTGTGTGTGGTAGCGATCCCTCTCCAGAAGATTTAGGTTATTAGCTCGAAATCATTTTCAAAGAACAAAAAAAGCGATCGCTTCTTTCCAACAGCTTGATTGTTGGAAAGAAGCGATCGCCCGACTGTTGATTACTTATTCGATGTTGCTCAACTCTTTCAGTTGGTTCATTAAAGCCTTGGCTATCTCAACAGGAAGTTGAATAACTACTTCATTATCCTCATAGACACCACGTTCAGTAACACCTTCTTCGTAGACAGCGTTAGTCACTTTGATTGCAACATAACTCTTGCCAGCCGCCGATTGTACCTCTATAGTGGTATCTATCTTACAGCCTGTGTCGAAAGTGTACTTACTATTAAAGCTTGCCATGAAAAAGTCTCCTTCTATCAGTAAGAACTAATTATTCCTAGCACTCTTTACTTGGCATTTTTATTGCATTTACTTTCCTATTTGCCAGGAATGCTATTGCCCCAAGTAGTTTCCCTATACTGACTTTAGTACTACCGCCTAACTCGAAAGCGTACTTTACCTGGAAGTTTGGCATTATGAAATCTTTCATCATTCAAAGTTTCTATCCGTTCTAGCATCTAGCTCACCACATTTTCTTAGCATCCTATCTCTTTTTTATACAGATGCGATCGCTCTCCCCATAGCCACAAATTTAGGCGATCGCCCTAAAATTGTATAATATTTAACATCTGCAAAAATTCCCCTATATCTAACAATGACTCGCTTCATCCACGATCAATTTGCCAAAGACTGTTTAGAAGAATTACTAACACCTTATGGACAAGTCAAACCCGCGCAAAAAGTCTCATCAGAAACCAGGAAAATCGATTTAATGTTCATTCCTAACACTCCCTCAGCCACCCTCTCACAAGATTTAGGATTATTAGGAAGATTGGGAGAAACAGCCGCAATTTTTGAACCGTTTCGCAATCCCGTTGAACCAGAAGAAATTTGTAGTTGTCTCCTGAAAGCTTTAGAAGTTAGAGAAAGTATTCAACGACAAGCAAAGCGCAAAAATTCTCCCAATGAAACCATCAGCTTACCCCATTTATGGATACTCACCCCAACTGCCTCAACCTCAATCTTAGAAGGATTCCGCGCTATACTAGAGGACAATTGGGGCGCAGGAGTTTATTTCCTACCTCATTATTTGAGAACAGCTATTGTCGTAATTCATCAATTACCTAAAACCCCAGAAACTCTTTGGTTGAGAATATTGGGAAAGAAAAAAGTCCAACAGCAAGCAATTGATGAATTGTCGGCATTACCAGCAGGCAATGTATGGCGAGAAAGAATCTTGGAATTGTTTTATCAATTACGAGAAAATTTAAACGTTAATCAAAGTTTAGAAGCAGACGATCGGGAGTTAGTTATGAGATTACAACCTTTGCTTCAGGAAAAGTTAGCCCAAGTTGAACAACAAGGCATTCAACAAGGTATCGGACAAGGTATTCAACAAGGTATCGAACAGGGAGAGCGTTTAATAGTGGAAAATTTATTAAAAGCAAGATTTGGAGAATTAGATACAGAATTATCTGCTTTAATTGACTCGATTTTGACTTTCCCTCCTGAAGAATTTACTCCTCTATTATTGCAATTGTCTCGTGAAGAATTGCTAGAAAGGTTTGGATCTTAACTAATAAAGTGCGATCGCACCCATCAGCAACTAAGACAACAACTACTCAAAAGTGCGATCGTCTACAATAAATACTATTAAATTTAGATAAGTTGATTTTTGTAAATGAACATTAAACCACTATCTTACGAAACACTTTCAGAAGCTATTTCCTTGGTAGATAATATTTTCCCCTACCAGAAAGATACCATGTATGAAAATGCTAGAATTGCTTTTTCTGCTAGCCTCGATCAAGATAACCCATCATCTAGATCGCTTCTTGAGCAAATGCAAATAACGGAAGCAAACTACTGGGTTGCTATTGATGAAAGTTCAGGTAAAGTAGTAGGAACTACTGGATTATATACCTACGCTGAAGACGAGGCGGAAGCATATTGGTTGGGTTACACTTGTGTAGATCCAGATTGTCGCGGTCAAGGAATCGGGGCGAAACTGGTTGATTTTGCGATTGAAAAAGCGCGATCGAATGACAAAAAATTTCTCCGCTTATACACTTCAAATGTTCCAAATCAAGCAGTTGCTCAAATTCTTTACGAAAAGCGTGGTTTACTGATTATTGGGGAAGAACAGATTCAGGGAAGTAAATTTAAAAAAATCTACCGTGAACTGAAGTTATAGCACTTTTATTGATTAGCGATTCCCCAACTGTTCAATAAAAGCTTGATGTTCCGGCGTTGCCAAACCTAACTGTAACGCTGAGTTAACTTCAACTAAATTACCCGCTAATAAAGCGGAAACTGCTAACCATAACCCAGGGAACACTTCACTTTTAATTATTCCAGCTTCATCTGCTTGTAAAGCAATATATTCTCCTTCTCTTAACCGAAACCAATCAATTCTCTGCTCATAAACTTGCCAAATTAAATATTCTTGAACTTGGTTACGACGATAGACTCTTAATTTTTCTCGCAAGTCATAAGAAGCACTACTTGCAGCTATTTCAGCAATGAATTCTGGCGCACCTTCAACATAACTATCTTCGCTAACTGTTGACTGTCCACCAACGTCAATTCGCAACAGTGCATCCGGTTGCGGTTCGTTATCTGGATCGAGGCGCACTGTAGTATCAACTAACAAATCAACCCCAGGCGTAACTATCTTATATGAAGATAACCATCCTACGATATCACCGTGAGGTCTACCGTGAATAACTCTAACTGGCGATCCCATGTATACAACTCTTTCGATTAATTCGGCTTTTTTTAGGTGCGGCATTGCTTCGTAGCGACTTTCAAATTCGGTGCGAGTTAGGCGATCGCCATTTTCCAAAGGCAAAATTTTCGGTACAATTCCTCTCATAGTTCGACCTCTATTATTTGCTTTCATTAATGGTTTCTATATTAACCAATAAAAAATCGGGGCAATTTAAAAATTACCCCTACTTAAAACTTGTAATTATTCAATTACGCAATAGCAGAAATTAGTATCTGCTGGTGGTTGGTTTGTGAACGATGAAGCTCAGTACTTGGCACTGCTTCACGTTATCAAAACCCATCACGCGAATGAAGCAATTGGAATATTCAGAACGGCAAGCTTTGATTTCGTTCAAAATTTCATTGGTGCTGGTAGCGTTGAACAAAGGTAGCTTCCACATTGTCCAATAGTGCTGTTCAGGTGCAGAGCTTTCGCTGAATTCTACACCAGGGATGAAGCCATTATCCAAAATGTATTGGAGTTGGCGAGTAATTTGAGCATCAGAGAGCGGTGGCAAGTAGGAAAGAGTTTCGTAACGACGCTCTTTAGGTAAAGTTTGCATGGCTGTCTAAAAATCCTTAATTTACGAATGTCTGGAAAACTGTTGATTTAGCGATCGGAATTTTCCTAATTTGGCTCAGAAGAATCCCTTTCCTGTTCTGGATATGTACTGGAGTCCGAAATGCTCAGTTGCGTGATTCGCTCTAAATGCCCGCGCCGATGTTCCATATTGGCTTGCTCAATATTACTGCGAACCATCTCCGGTAAAAAGTCTGTTACTTCCTCTGCAAAATGTTGTCGCAAAGTCATTAACCGTAAAGCTAAATCCTGTTTCTCATGCAGCAACGCTTCTAGAAACGCTTCTCCATCTTGAACGCTGTTCCTAGCGGCAAAGTCATTCAACCAATACGCTAGAGGAGGATTCGTTTCATTAAGCTGAGCCAATACAGTCCGCAGCGCTTGGTAAGTCAAATAACTACTCAGCACTTTAGCTGTGTCTTTCGCAACTTTTTTTAAGTCCATGTCGTGACTCCAGCCTGAAATATTTGAGATTTTAGATTTTAGATTTTAGTTTAGGTATTACTACTGAGCAACAAAAAATGTTGTCAGATCTAGATATACCAAAAACCGCCAATCTAAAATCCTGAATCCAAAACTATTACAGGGTGTCTACGGCTTGGAACTCGAACTTGATTTCTTTCCACAGTTCACAAGCAGCAGCCAACTCAGGAGACCACTTGCAAGCTTCGCGGATCACGTCGCCGCCTTCACGCATCAAGTCACGACCTTCGTTACGTGCTTGAACGCAAGCTTCCAAAGCTACGCGGTTAGCGGTTGCACCAGGAGCATTACCCCAAGGGTGTCCCAGAGTACCACCACCGAATTGTAAGCAAGAATCATCACCGAAGATTTCTACCAACGCTGGCATGTGCCATACGTGGATACCACCAGAAGCAACGGGCATTACACCAGGCATGGAAGCCCAGTCTTGGGTGAAGAAAATACCACGAGAGCGGTCTTCTTCAACGTAGTTTTCGCGCATCAAGTCAACGAAGCCCATTGTGATGCCTTTTTCGCCTTCCAGCTTACCTACAACGGTACCGGAGTGTAGGTGGTCTCCACCAGACATCCGTAAGCATTTAGCTAATACGCGGAAGTGAATTCCGTGAATCCGTTGACGGTCAATTACCGCGTGCATAGCGCGGTGAATGTGTAGCAGAACACCGTTGCGACGGCACCATTTTGCTAAGGTGGTGTTAGCTGTGAAACCACCTGTTAGGTAGTCGTGCATGATGATTGGGGTGCCGATTTCTTTGGCGAATTCTGCCCGTTCCATCATTTCTTCGCAGGTGGGGGCGGTAACGTTCAGGTAGTGACCTTTGATTTCGCCTGTTTCTGCTTGGGATTTTTCGATCGCTTCTTGAACAAACAAGAATCGATCGCGCCAGCGCATGAATGGCTGAGAGTTAATGTTTTCGTCGTCTTTGGTGAAGTCCAAACCGCCGCGCAGACATTCGTAAACTGCACGTCCGTAGTTCTTCGCCGACAAACCGAGTTTGGGTTTGATGGTGCAACCTAACAAAGGACGACCATACTTGTTCAACTTGTCACGCTCAACCACGATACCGTGTGGAGGGCCTTGGAAGGTCTTCAGGTAAGCGACTGGAATCCGCATATCTTCCAAACGCAATGCCTTAAGAGCTTTAAAACCAAATACGTTACCTACAATAGAGGTAAGCATATTGGTTACAGATCCTTCTTCAAACAGATCTAGAGGATAAGCAACAAAGCAGAAATATTGATTATCTTCACCAGGAACTGGTTCGACATCATAACAACGACCTTTGTAGCGATCTAGGTCTGTCAACAAGTCAGTCCATACTGTTGTCCATGTACCAGTAGAAGACTCAGCAGCCACAGCAGCGCCAGCTTCTTCTGGAGGAACACCGGGCTGAGGCGTGACACGGAAACAAGCGAGAATATCTGTATCTTTTGGTGTGTAATCTGGAGTGTAATAAGTTAGCCTGTAATCTTTTACCCCTGCTTGATACCCAGATTTGCTCTGAGTCTTAGTTTGAGCGTAAGACATAATCTACTGTTCCTGGGAATGACTTGAATTTTTATCTGCCTTATTTGGCTGTCGTTTTAAACTATATCAACAAATGTATTCTTTAAACTTCAAATTTTTTTTAGATTTTCATAACCTTAAGTTATATTTTGATTCAAAGTATAAATTTTTGTTGCAACATTGATCCAAAAAGTAACATTTTATGTTTAGTTGATTGCCTGTCGATCGCAGTTTTTCCCAGACTAAAGTAGAAAGCAACGTAAAACAGATGGTGAGGAAATGATACTTAAGAAGGCAGAAGGCAGAAGGCAGAAGGCAGAAGGCAAAAAACAAAAATTCCTCTTGTCACCTTGTCCCCGTGCCTTTCTCGGTAAAGGGTTCAGCTTAAGCTTGCTCTTGTTAGGAGTACTTTTAGCAGGAAGCAGCTTTGGAGTATTTGCTCAATCGGTATCTAGAGATCGATCGGTTCCATATTATATAGATGGGGCACCACCACCGGGAGCAGCACCTTTGCCAGTACAACCCTTACCCGCTCAAAGGGAATATCGAGTCGGGGCACTGCAATCAGATTACACGGGAAATCTTTGGGTAGGTTCTTGGCAAGGTTTGGCGCGAATCGACCCCAACACCGGGCGAATTTTGGCTAGAGTTGCTTTACCGGATTATGCGATCGGTGCTTTAGCTCAAGATAAAGTCGGTAGAATTTGGGTGGGAACTTATCAGGGTTTACAAAGAGTAGACCCCCGGACTAACGAAATTACCGCGCAAAATTATGTCATACCTTCTAAAAGAGTTTTATCTTTATTAATTGACAAAAGAGGCTATTTGTGGGTAGGAGGCGATCGCGGTTTAGCCTTAATTAGTCCTGACCAAGGATTATTAATGACAACTCTGCAAAAATTACGCGGTGTTAGTGCTAACGCCCTCAGTCTCGATCCTGAAGGTCAATTATGGGTAGGAACGCTAGATGGGTTAGTCAGAGTTGATACTGCCAGTGCTTTCCCTATTGGTGACGTTAAGGATCTTCCAGGTACTACCGTACAAGCTTTAGCTTTAGATACTAGAGGTAGTCTTTGGGTAGGAACACCCAGCAGTTTGATTGAACTCGATCCTATTAATGGCAGGGTGATCCGTGAGGTTCCAGAGTTTAGCCAGCGCAATGTTACAGCCTTAGCAGTTGATGAATTGGGTAGTCTCTGGATCGGTACAGATAATGGTGTATTTCGCTATGACCCCTACCGAGGTAGATTAGCTGGTCAAGTCTCAGGTTTACCCGCTGCTAGAGTTCTTTCCCTTTCACCAGATACAGGCAATAAACTTTGGGTGGGTACAAGCGAAGGTTTAGCTTGGGTAAGTGTAGATACAGGTTTCGCTACCGCCCATCGTGGTTTTAGTCGCCAGTAGAAGCAGGGGGGCAGGGGCGCAGGGGGGCAGGGGGGCAGAGGGGCAGAGGGGCAGAGGGGCAGGGGGGCAGGGGGGCAGGGGGGCAGGGGGGCAGGGGGCAAGGGAGAAAATTAAGTGTAGATTTTAGTGCGATCGCATAATCTACAAATGAAAAAAACTAACTCAACTTGATTGCTACGGTATCCTTAAAGTTAGCTAAATTGGGTACAAAACTTCTTTATCTCTAACTCAAAACTCAAAACTTAAAACTCAAAACTTTATTTCAATGGCAGTGACAACTCAGCAATTAATTCAATATAAACAGCAAGGTCGTTCAATTGTAACGCTCACAGCTTGGGATTATGCGATCGCTCAATTGTTGGATTTAGCTGGGGTAGATATGATTTTAGTTGGTGATTCTTTGGCGATGGTGGCTTTAGGTTATGAAACTACATTGCCAATTACTCTTGAGGAAATGATTCATCATGCTAAAGCGGTTCGTCGGGGGGTAAAACAAGCTTTAGTAGTTTGCGATTTGCCGTTTTTAAGTTATCAGGAAAGTCCGCAACAAGCGATGCGATCGGCAGGCCGAATCCTCAAAGAAACGGGAGTACAAGCAGTAAAATTGGAAGGGGGATATCCAGCGATCGCGCAAACAGTTTCCTACTTAGTTGAAGCGGGAATTCCGGTGTTAGGTCATGTTGGTTTAACACCGCAATCTGTACATAAATTAGGATATCGAAAACAGGGGAAAACGAGTGAGGAAGGAGAGCGAATTTTTCAGGAAGCGATCGCCCTAGAAGCAGCCGGAGCTTTTGCCATAGTATTAGAACATATTCCGGCAGAATTAGCATTAAGAATTACCGAAAAACTCTCAATTCCTACTATTGGAATTGGCGCAGGTGTTCACTGCGACGGACAAGTTTTAGTGACTGCGGATATGTTAGGAATGACTCTCAAACAGCCACCTTTTGCCAAAGCTTATGTAAATTTACAAGAAATAATTACGCAAGCTGTACAGAATTATAGCAATGAAGTCAAAGAGCGAAAATTTCCTTGAATGTTGACTAATGTGTTGGCAAACCTATAACTATCAAAATAATTCTCTAGTAACTAAGGAGAAATGAACAATGATTACTGCAAAAAAACGTCCGGCAACACTCGACAAACGAGTATTTTTTTGTGATGATTACCTTGGACTCTCCAGCATTCAGCAACGTAACCTACTTGACTTGCACCTAAGCTCTAGACATGGTTCAGCAAAGTACAGATGGAAATTAGTATTCGATCTTTTGAATAGTGGGAAAGGCTTACATGGAGTGAATTTCACCAAAGAAGAATTTACCACTCTAATTCAGCTATTTGAATCGAAACCGTTTGACTGGGAAAACCGAATTTTTGATGAATTTACTAGTTATTTTGATTATCGCTATTTAAGTTTAGATGACGCGATAGCTGTTGCAAATCAGGTGGCTGAATTTGCATATAAACTCCATAATGATATTTTACATTCTGTTTCAAAAAATATAAGAACTCAACAGAACTCAAGTTTTAGAATTTATATATGTGGTGAAAGAAATAGTCAATACCAATTATGTGCAGATCAAGAGTGGAGACTGGAAATTTTACTATTTAAAAAGGGTCGAATTTCTACTAAACGCGGAAATAAAGATATGGGATTAATAAACGGATATCCACGCGATCGGGCAATTGCTACTCTCAATCCTAACCGAGAAGATGGTGTTTTACTGATTAATCATAATGTCCACCATGCAGAATTTTTCCCAACAGATTGGAACAGATTTTGTTTACAAGTAGATCGGCGTGCATTTCCGAGAAAATAGTTATAG
Organism: Floridaenema aerugineum BLCC-F46; assembly: GCF_041929345.1. Classification (NCBI taxonomy): domain Bacteria; kingdom Bacillati; phylum Cyanobacteriota; class Cyanophyceae; order Aerosakkonematales; family Aerosakkonemataceae; genus Floridanema; species Floridanema aerugineum. Next base: position 17,101 of record NZ_JBHFNQ010000169.1, on the reverse strand, counting down.
TTATCGTTTTTCTTGATTCCTCACTCCTCAGTCCCCAGTACTTAGTCCCTAGTCCCCAATCCCTAGTCCCAAATCCCGCTTTCGGTTATCCACACAGAGCGCGTTACCCGACAAACCGATAAAATCAAATTAAGAAAATTAACAAGAAAGCAGGCTCAGATGATTCCTACCGTTATTGAACAGTCTGGTCGCGGTGAACGCGCCTTTGATATTTACTCCCGACTCTTGCGGGAGAGAATCATCTTCTTAGGTAAACAAATTGACTCAGACTTGGCTAACCTGATTGTGGCTCAGTTGCTTTATTTAGACTCCGACGACCCGGAAAAACCTGTCTATATTTATATTAATTCTCCGGGTGGTTCGGTAACGGCAGGCATGGGTATTTACGATACCATCAAGCAAATTCGTCCAGAAGTCTACACTATTTGTACTGGATTAGCTGCCAGTATGGGCGCATTTTTGCTGAGTGCTGGTACTAAAGGGAAACGGATGAGTTTACCTAATTCTCGGATTATGATTCACCAACCTTTGGGTGGCGCACAAGGTCAAGCTACTGATATTGAAATTCAGGCGAAGGAAATTTTATACCACAAACGTCGTTTGAATGAAATGTTAGCCGAACATACAGGTCAACCTTTAGAGCGTATTGAAATTGACACAGAAAGAGACTTCTTTATGTCAGCACAAGAAGCTCTAGATTACGGCTTAATTGACCAAGTAATCGATCGCACTGCTGCTGGGAGCAAACCTGTAGCTGTCTAATTAAAGAGGTAAGTTGTTGCGCTTTAGCGCTTTTCTTTAGCGCTAAAGCGCAACTACGTACATAAATTAAGTGGGGTTGGGTTGTGCTTCTAGGTATTGTAGGAAGTCTTCCAACTCTTCTTTTTTGAGGTCGTTACGAGTTTTTTTGCCGTAGGTACGAAATAGATGATCGCTTCCTTGTTTTTTTGTCCAACCTAAGCGTTTAATTTGGACGTTGGTACGAGCAATTAAATCAGAGAAATCATCGGGACTGGTGTCTTCGGTCGTTTCGCTAGAATGATCGCTAAACTCAGTCTCGAATTCTCTTGGTGATGCGATCGCCATTTCCTGATCGTGACGACGAGAAGCGATCGGTGTTACTTTACTAAACGTCACAGGTGGTTCGTCTTCATCTGCAAAAGAATTGATCGGAGTTAGCTTGGGTGTTTCCAAAAAGCGATTTACTGGGCGCTCTGAAAATGGCAAATCGGGTTTTTCTTCTGTATCTTCTGTAACTTCCAGATGAGATTTTGTTGAACCAGTTGTTGCTTTACCAGTGGAAAAAGTAGTTCTTTCCGAGAAAGATGAGTCTAAATTGGCATGATTTGACCAAGTAGGGTCTGTAGTCGCTGGTTCTATATGGGGAGTTTCCCGTTTTTCGGAAGCAAAGACCGAAGGTTTGGAATATTCAGGAGAAATTGGGTTCGCGCTGGTTTCCTGTCCCCAAGATAAATGAATACCCATGAGTTCCAGCGCTCGAATTCTCGCTTGGTCTTCGGCTAATTCAATAGTGTCAGCAATTGCCATCCCAGTTGCTTTTGTGACACCATCAATTTGAACTAAGGCGCGAACGACGAATTTGCCGTTATAAATCGTTAATAATTCAGAAATCAGACTGCCTGTGGGATAACGAACCCGAAATTGTGCAAACATAGTTATTATTATCCTGCTTTAAACATTAAGCATAGCTATTTTCTTCACGACCGCTCTAAACCTACAATAGTGAAAGGATTGTTTATCCGCACGCTATCAAACCGGAACGCTTAATTGTTGAAGCACCCACCGTGCTTTACCGCTAACACGCTACTAATCGCGATCTGCCTACGGCACGCTGACGCGAACGCCAATTAGAATGTAGATTCAAGGCTCTGCACTGGGTCTAAAGGCGATTTATCACCGGAAAAAACTCGCGTGTAACAGCGTAAAGGTGGCTCAAAGCATGGATATCGGGCGCACCAGCAACGCGATCGAACATACAGAGTGGATGCCCTTGGTGAGATCACATATATGAGTAAAACATCTTGGGGTCAAATTTGGGAACAGTTTTTCTGACTTTTCCCATTAAATGACATCATCATCACTATCAGTATGTACTGCATCTACCCTTCCTTTGTATCTGGCAAGGAGATGGCCTAAGTTTAGCGCAATTCTCGTAGGGCTGGGGTTGAGTGTTTAACAATTTTGGATTGAGAAATTATCTGATTTTCGATTTGACTGAGCAATTGTAAATAATCTAAAATCGGCAATTTCAAATCTAAAATTGATCAAGCGTGGAGCGATGGCGAAAAGAAAACACAAATAAATTGAGACGCTAAGGACTAGTCGCTACATGGAATTTTCAATCGCTACATTACTTTCTAATTTTCCCGATGAAAAATTGGTAGCTGCCAAAGTGTTGGAGAAAAAACTGGGTTGTACTGATGAACCTAGTTTACGTAGACTACAAATTATTTTGGATGCCTTAGAAAAAGTTGGGATTTTAGTCAAAGAACGAGGCAAGTATCGGCGGGTTTTTGAGGCGGGAATAGTGGAAGCAAAACTCCGCTGTTCTAGCAAAGGCTTTTGTTTTGCGATTCAAAATGTCGAAGGCGCAGCTGATATTTACGTGCGGGAAAGTCATCTGAGTACGGCTTGGAATGGCGATCGCGTTTTGGTAAAAATTACTAAAGAAGGCAATCGCAGGCGGAGTCCCGAAGGGGAAGTCAAACTAATTTTAGAACGTGCCAATCCTAGCGTTTTAGCTAGGATAAAACAAGGCATGGATAATACAGGAAAAGTAATTTACAAAGCTGTTCCTTTAGACGATCGCTTACTGTTTGAACTGGATTTAGTAACCAATGGTGATGATTTAAGTGGAGCGATCGATCATCTAGTCCATGCAGAAATTGTTCGCTATCCTTTAGCATCTTACCCTCCCCTTGGTAGAGTTGCTCAAGTCCTTGGTAGTGATGCAGAAGCAGCCGCCGATATTGACATCGTATGCTGTAAACATGACCTACCCCGGAAATTTTCCGCGACGGTACTCTCATCACTGGAAAAATTTTCCCACAAACTTAGCAAAACAATATTAAAAAGTCGCCTTGATTTACGTCATTTAATTACTTTAACCATAGCTCCGGCGGCTGGCGGTTATATTGACGAGAAAACTTTGCTGGTAGAACAAGCTTTTACCTTAGAAAAAATTGAGGGTGATTTATGGCGAGTGGGGATTCACATCGCTGATGTTGCTAATTATGTACCAGCTGATTCTCCCCTAGATCGAGAAGCAAAAAAACGTGGCAGATCGACCCATTTAGGTGATACAATATTGCCGATGTTGCCAGAAACTTTGCTGGCTCATTGTTCCTTATTACCAGGACAAGATCATTTAGCTATTTCGGTGTTACTCTCTTTATCGAGTGACGGTGAAGTAGTGGAGTTTGAGATTCAAAAAAGTGCCATTCAAGTAGACTTTCAATTAACCGAATCTCAGGCACAGGATATTCTCTTACGTCATCATACAAATTTTGATTTGCAGCAAGCTGACCTAGAAGAATTATCCCCGGTTTTTGCTACTTTAGATCAACTATTTGTCTTAAGTCAAAGTATCAAAGAAAAACGTCTGGCGAGGGGTAGTTTTGAATTAAATCTGCCTTATGAAGGCAACCAATTTAATGATGAAGGAATAGCTGAGGCTGCGATCGCTTTACCAAATCACCCCGCTGGGTCAATGGTCAGGGAATTAATGATTTTAGTCAATCAAATGGTAGGCAGTCATTTAGTAGCTTTGGGTGTGCCTGGTCTTTACCGAGTACAACCAGCACCCGATCCAGATGATGCGGTAGAATTGCATAAGTTGGCAAGTAATTTGGAAATAGATTTGCAACTAGAAAATGAAGATACTGTCACACCTTTTGATTTCCAAAAATATATTGAGGAATTTTATCAATCTAAGGCGGAAAAGGTTTTGAATTCTTTGTTGCAATCAACTTTAAGACCATCTGTTTACAGCACTACTTCGGGTTCTCATTTTAGTTTGGCTTTGGGAGGGGGCTATACTCATTTTGTTTCCCCAGCCAGACGTTATGCAGATTTAGTGGTGCAAAGAATACTCATGTTAGTATTCGACGAAGGACGCGATCGCCGAACTACTCGCGTTAAAGAAAAGGTAGATTTGCATCATAGTTCTTGTCACGGACAAATTAATTGGAATGTTTTGCCACCCAATGTCCAAGAAGAATTAGAAGAGCAATTAGCATCATTAATTGTCCCCCTAAATGAACGAGAAAAAGAAGTGCAAGAAGCCGAAACAGATTTGGCTGGATTGAAAAAAGCTGAACTGATGAAAGAACGCACTGGAGAAATTTTCCAAGGCGTAATTACAGGCGTTCAATCCTACGGTTTCTTTGTAGAAATGGAAGTATCAGTGGCTAATGGTACGCATTTTTATCCAGAAGGTTTGGTTCATGTATCATCATTAAAAGATGATTGGTATGAGTATCGCTCTCGTCAAGAAGCACTGGTGGGACGCAAAAATCGCAAGCAATATCGATTAGGCGATCGCGTAGAAGTGCAAGTAAAAAGCGTAGACTATTACCGTCAGCAGATAGATTTAGTAACTGTCGGTAGTGAAGCTGCTCTCGACGATGACGATCGAGATGAATATCCATTTCCCAATTTTGATGATGAGTAATGTTAGTAGTCATTTGTCAAGAGGTCATTGGTCAACAGGTTAACAAATGACTAATGACTAATGACTAACCACAAAGAACTAAGAACAAATGACTAATAACAAATGACTTATGAATAAACCTTTAATTTTGGGAATTTCTGGGGCATCGGGCTTAATTTATGCTGTCCGAGCCATAAAATTTTTGCTAGAAGCTGATTATGCGATCGAACTAGTAGCGTCTAAATCTACCTACATGGTTTGGCAGGCAGAACAAAACATCCGACTCCCAGGCGAACCAGTACAGCAAGAACAATTTTGGCGCGAACAAGCAGGAGTATTAACTCAAGGAAAATTGCGTTGTCACCCTTGGGGCGATGTCGGCGCAAATATTGCCAGCGGTTCCTACCGCACTCTAGGAATGATCGTCATGCCCTGTAGCATGAGTACAGTAGCAAAGTTGGCAGCGGGTTTAAGTTCCGACCTTTTGGAACGAGCGGCAGATGTCCAACTCAAAGAAGGTCGTAAACTGGTATTAGTCCCCCGTGAAACTCCTTTGAGCTTAATTCACCTGCGGAACCTAACCAGTTTAGCCGAAGCAGGTGCCAGAATTGTCCCCGCTATTCCCGCTTGGTATCACAATCCCCAAACCATTGAAGATTTAGTAGATTTTGTAGTAGCCCGTGCCCTAGATCAATTCGATATTGATTGTGTTCCTTTGGAGCGATGGCAGGGAGGCTCAAGAGCTCTTGAGCAGGGGAGCTCTTGAGCGAGGAAACTCTGTAGGGGCGGGTTTTGTTGTTAACTCTTCTGCTGTGAACAGAGATTTATCTGCTCTCACCCGCCCCGATAAACTTAAAACTCAAAACTCACAACTTAAAACATGGTTGTTCGCATCGTACTACTATTAATGGCTCTCGGAGGGTTGACAGTGTTTGCCCTTCAGAATTCTATATCTTTGAGGCTGGTATTTTTGGGGGTAAAAACCCAGGCGCTACCCTTGGGATTTTGGATATTAGCAGCGGTTGTAGCTGGAATATTGACAGCTTTAATTGTGGCTTGGTTGTTACAAATAATTAATTCTTGGGGTAATGCTAACTTACGATCGCGAATTCGCCATTTAGAAGCAGAAAAACGTAGTTATCAAGGGCAAAGTCGAGAATCTGCTTCTTCTACCTCTCAAAGTTATTCTTATTCTTCGGCAAGTAGTAGTTCTGCGAGTGCTGCTAACGCTTCATCAAATGTTTCTGATAGTGATGAAGAGTGGGAAGAAGAGGATGAGGAAGAAGATTCTAATTATGATAGTTCTGGTTCTAGGGTGGCGAGTGATGTGAGCGATCGCAATTACGAAGTCAAACAAGAACCAACTAGTAGTTATCGATCGGGTTCAGTTTATTCTTATGGCTACAAAAACCCCAGCAATTCCGCAGTCGGCAAAACAGAATCCGTTTATGATGCAGAATATCGGGTAATTACTCCACCTTATCGCCCTTTGGATCAAGAGGAACAAGAGGAACAGGATAATACCCCGGAACCTTCACCAACTAATCAACAGAACAAGGATGATGATGAAGATTGGGGTTTTGTTGATGACGATGATTGGGATTTTGACGAGCGAGAGAAAAAACCCCGATCCCGATAATAAGCTAAAAATTTATTTAGGTGTCGCAATTTGAATTGTATATTTTGAGCAATTGTTCTTCATTTTGAGTTAATAAATAGCTTATGAATAGCCCAACTGCAACCTTGCTGATTTCTTGCCCCGATCAAAAGGGATTGGTAGCTAAATTTGCTAACTTTATCTACTCCAATGGTGGCAATATTATCCAAGCGGATCAGCATACTGATTTTGCAGCCGGGCTATTTTTAACGCGGATTGAATGGCAATTAGAAGGATTCAATTTGCCCCGGGAAATAATTGGGCCTGCGTTTAATGCGATCGCCGCACCTCTACAATCTAGCTGGCAGTTACATTTCTCTGATACAGTTCCCAAAATTGCCATTTGGGTAAGTCGGCAAGACCATTGTTTATATGATTTAATTTGGCGATATAAAGCCAAAGAATTTCCCGCCGAAATCCCTTTAATTATTAGTAATCACCCTGACTTACAAGAAATAGCCGAGCAATTTGATATTGATTATCATCATATTCCCATTAATAAAGATAACAAAGCTGAGGCAGAAGCCAAACAATTAGAAATATTGCAAAAATCTAAAATAGATTTGGTCGTTCTAGCCAAATATATGCAAATTATCAGCCAGGATTTTGTCAGTAAATTTCCTAAAATTATTAACATTCACCACTCATTTTTACCCGCCTTTGTCGGCGCAAATCCCTATCACCAAGCTTACCAAAGAGGCGTAAAAATTATCGGTGCTACTGGTCATTATGTCACCGCAGATTTAGATGCAGGGCCAATTATTGAACAAGATGTAGTAAAAGTTAGTCACCGAGATGATGTGAATGATTTAATTCGCAAAGGTAAAGATTTAGAAAGAATAGTTTTAGCCAGAGCAGTTCGCGCTCATTTACAAAACCGTGTATTAGTTTACGGCAATAGAACCGTAGTTTTTGAATAAAAAATTACTTTTCCGGGTGCTTTTGTAGGGTGCGTTAGCGACAGCGTAACGCACCATCCCACTATTTGTAGGGTGCGTTAGCGACAGCGTAACGCACCTTAAAGATGATTACTCTTATGCTTGTGATGTGGGAGAACTAGACACAGAAACATCCTCCTTGGGAGAGAAAAATGCCTGTTTTATCCAAGTAGTAAAAATGTGAGAAAGTAATCCTAAAGGGCCAGCAAATAAACAAAGTAAAATAGAATGAGTGGTGAAAATGCCTGTCTTTTGTCCTTCCCAATAAATCCACCTACCCACAAACAAATCCATCACTAAAAAGTGAGTCCATCCAGTCGCAGCTGCTTTTTGGTCGGCAAAAAAGCGGGCAATATCTGCTAACTGGGGATTCGCTAATGCTTGAGCAGATTCGGAAGTAATTGTACCTGTGAGTAAATACAAATACAATCCAGCTAACACTACAAACGGAATGTAAGATTCCATTACTCGCCTGGTAATACTCCAGTTCGGTAAGAGAATCATCAGTGCCCAAAAGGGTAAAACAAACAGGTTAGAGAGGCTAAAAAGTTGAGTCAGCATTAAAATAGAAAAAACTAGGTTTAACAATTCTTAATTATCTTACCTGGATTCCCAGGAAATTGCATCCTGTAAAATGACCCGGACGCAGGATGCCAATTGTTTTAAGATAGGTAAAGCTAGTTTTAGTTCTTACTTGATTAACCAAGAGGTCAAAAACCAATAAATCAGCTTCCGGCTGATTTTAATGTTTTGTCACATCCCAAAGGAGACTGGCAAAGGAATGATTGTTATGTCTGTAATGAATTTAGTGATTTCTTTAACTTTAGGAATTGCTGCTTTTTGGACTTATTCCCACTCAAAAGCAGAACCCCCGACTAAGGAGATTGTTTGTGCTTGCGCTGTGGTCATTCTTCTAGTCAGTTTTGTTTGGTTTGTAGTCAGTGCGCCCTGGTTTTTAAATCTTGCCCTATTGCTAGTTTTAATGGCTATTGGGAGATAGGGTCAGGGTAATTTTTATAACAAAAAAAGAGGTGAATTAGTCCAAATTTTGGATTAATTTCACCTCTACTTAAAGGATTATTTAATTGTTAAATCTGGCTCTTTTGGTTGAGTAATTACTGAGTTAATTTGCTCTGTTGTTTCGGGATCGTCAATTCCCAAATGTTGCTCCAAAAGTGCTAAGTTGCGAATATTAGATTTATATACAGCATCGAATAAGTCACCTACTAAGGGTACAGTACCTACTGCCGCTTCTAATGCTACATTAAAGATCATTTTTCTCAAGATTTGTGGGGGAAGGTGGAAGCGAGCAGCTAAATAAATTAAATAAGCAGAAAAGGCGGTGCTGACTAAATCTCCGGCACCTGGAACTAAACCAATAATGGGGTCTAATCCAAAGCGAAAACCAATAATGGGGACGCGAAAAGCGCTATCCATTAAGTAGGTGAATTTGCGAATGCGGTTAAGGGTAGCAATACGTTGGACAGTGTTAGTGGTGTTCATGTTTTGATTTTGATGCGATCGCCTTAATTAATCTTCTACCCCCAGTAAGATCGAGTTTTTCCATCTTAGGGGGTATCACTGGCAAAGATAAATTAATGTTGCTACTTAGTTACTGGAAACTGCTTCCACATCTACAGTATTAGGAGCGGAATTCGACTGTTTTTCTTTGTTATTTTTCCGCGCTTCTAGTAACATTTGCGAAACTTCTGTTACTAACAAAGTGGCAACTACAGTGTCATCAATCCAACCAACTATGGGGAATACATCAGGAGAAATATCCACAGGGCCGACTAAATATAACAATGTACCCAGAACTATTAACCAGCGATATTTAGAATTGCGAATAGTTTGACGATACCAGTTATATACGTTTTCTACGATAGTCTTTTTCATGGCTAATTTTTCTTACTCTGCCCTTTGAGTTAACAAGATCATCTTCTCTAATCGCTCAAAGATTTACGAGTGAAAATTACCGTTAATTTGGTAGTATAAATCCCATCCCGGAAAACCGAATACTATTGAAGGGTTTACCGAATGGATATAAAATTATTAATTAACTAACCTTGCCACAAACCAATGAAAAGCGAAATAGAAAGAATGCAAGCTGTACAGTTACCGATTATTCCTGTGGTTGGTGAGTTAATTCGCAGTTCTCCGGGAACTATTTCTTTGGGGCAAGGTGTGGTATATTATTCCCCACCACCGGAGGCGGCAGAACAAATTTCTCTATTTTTAGCCCAACCGCAAAATCATAAATACCAAGCTGTGGAAGGTATTAGTCCTTTGTTAGAGGCAATTGCTGCTAAATTGTCAGCAGAAAATCAAATTCAAATTGATCGGAATAACTGTATTGTGGTAACTGCGGGTAGCAATATGGGGTTTATGAATGCGATTTTGGCAATTGCTAATCCGGGGGATGAAATTATTTTGCAAACGCCTTATTATTTTAATCATGAAATGGCGATCGCAATGGCTAGCTGTCGTCCAGTATTAGTCAGAACTGATGAAAATTACCAATTGCTTCCCGATGGGATTTCTTCAGCAATTACTCATAAAACTAAAGCAGTAGTCACAATTTCTCCCAATAACCCCACTGGCGCTGTTTATCCACAAGAAACCCTACAAGCAGTCAACGAAATTTGTCGGGAAAGGGGAATTTATCATATTAGCGATGAAGCTTACGAATATTTTACTTATAACGGAGTCAAGCACTTTTCTCCCGCAGCAATTCCCCAAAGTAGCGACTATACAATTTCCCTGTTTTCCCTTTCTAAAGCTTATGGTTTTGCTTCTTGGCGCATTGGCTATATGGTAATTCCCCAGCATTTATTAGTGCCAGTTAGGAAGATTCAAGATACTATATTAATTTGTGCGCCAGTGATTTCTCAATACGCTGCTTTAGGTGCTTTGCAAGCGGGAGTTAATTACTGTCAGGAAAAACTGAAAGCAATTACCGAAGTGCGCGAAATTGTGCTTCAGGAATTGCAAGCTGTTTCGGAATTTTGTATAGTTCCCAAAGCTGATGGCGCGTTTTATTTCCTGCTAAAAGTGCAAACTGATATGGCGGCAATGGAATTAGTAGAAACTCTGATTCGTGAATATAAAGTAGCAGTAATTCCCGGAACAACTTTTGGCATAGATGATGGTTGTTATCTGCGTGTTGCTTATGGCGCATTGCAAGCAGAAACAGCGCAAGCAGGTATTAGTAGATTAGTGAAAGGTTTACAAAATATTTTGGCTTAAATTTAGGAGGAATTATGACTCAAGAACGATCGCTCCCCAATTGGGAAGAATTATATCAAGAACAAGAGGTTGAGTCTATGCCTTGGTTTAATCCTAATTTAGACCCAGACATAGAAAAAAGTTTGACTAAGTTAAATTTTACTACAGGAAATGTGTTAGATATTGGCACTGGGCCGGGTACGCAAGCAATAATTTTAGCAGAAAGAGGTTTTCAAGTTACTGCTACCGATCTTTCAGAGACAGCTATTCAGAAAGCCGCTGCTAAAGTGCAAGGAAGAGGGTTAAATATTAACTGGCAACAGGATGATATACTTAATAGTAAGTTGCAAGGAGAGTTTGATTTAATTATCGATCGCGGTTGTTTCCACGTCTTCCCCCCAGAAAGTAGACAAACCTACGTTAACGTGGTGTATAGTTTGCTGAAACCCCAAGGTTATCTGCTGTTAAAATGCTTTTGTTATTTAGAAACTAGAGAAGGTGGGCCATATAGATTTACACCAGAGGATATCGGAGAAATTTTTAGTAGTAAATTACAAATAGTTTCTCTTGAGGAAACTGTTTATTTCGGTAATATAGCTCCTCATCCTTTAGCTTTATTTAGTGTTATGCAAAAATCTTAAGGGTTAATGCGATCGGGCTTTGCTAGATAGCGAATTATAAATTTATGGGCAACTTAATTGATGATTTAGGTTGAGATTTGACTGGGGAAGGGCGAGCGAGTTTTCTCAAGCTGTAATTGCCATTTTTGGGTGATAACTTCACCGATTAAACTGCTATATCAAACAATTAAAACAGCTTTGAAAACTCGTCAATCTTTGTTAGTTTACTTTCTCGGCTTAGGCTACAACTATTAAGTTACTTAACTTTACGCTATCTCACACAGCCATCCCACAATAGTACAAACCTAAGAACAGATTAACTCGCGAGACTCTTGCTTGACTTGACCAGACACAGCCGCAAATTGCAGGTTCATAAAAGCATCAAGATCTTCGGAATCATACTTATTTTTTAACAAATGACGCAGCTGTTCTTCTGCCGCCACACTAAGATAACCAGTTTTGAGAGCTTGTTGAACTACTTCACGAATCAGGTACATGATAAATCACCCATACAAATTATTGATTCAAATTAAATGCGGTAAAAACACTGAACTACAACAAGTCATCACGGGGAAAACAAGAGTTAAATTAGCGTAAAGCCTACAGTACTGGGCGTAACACTAAGCTCATTAGCTGAGCTAGCTACAGACTATATATTACTTAGTTTTGCCGATTGCTTTACATGGAAATCATGAATTTTTCATGAGCTTTTCATGAAGTTAATGTTAAGCCATGTTTAGTGAATCCGTCACTATACGGTTGTTAGTAATTATGTTAATGTTTATAATTGAAATGATAAAAAATGCTAACAGTTAGCAGATGTTAAATAAACGTTAGTCTGCTTAATAATGTTATTTACATTAAAACAAGTGCAATCAGGGGAATTCAGAGAAGCTGCCGATAATTGGAAGCTAGAGAAATTATATGTAGATCTTGCTTCAGCTAAGAATAAAGGACTGACACCTGTGGAGAAGAAAATTCTTCGCGGGTTACTTTGTGGTTACAGTCCGGGAGAGATAGCAGATATTATTTATAAAACTTCTAGTAGTAGTTCAGTAAGAGTTTACCTTTCCAATGGTTTGTATAAATACATTGAAGTAATGTTATATTCCCAGACTAGCCAACAGGTAAAAATTAACCATTGGAGTCGGGTAACGAAAGTTTTAGAAGAAGCTGGTTATAAATTAACTTCAACTTTACCACAGCAAGTTGCGCCAACCTTTATTGAGAAAAGTCATCACCCAGAAATTAGACAAAATTTTGATTGGGGAGAAGCCGTTGATGTCAGTATCTTTTATGGAAGAGATAAAGAATTAATTCAATTAGAAAATTGGATTATTAGAGATCGTTGTCGCTTAGTGTCACTGCTAGGTATGGGTGGAATTGGTAAAACCACTTTATCGGTAAAATTAGCCCAACAGGTGCAGCATAATTTTAAATACTTGATTTGGCGATCGCTACATCACACACCACCACTAGCAGAACTTTTAGCCAATTTGCTGCAATTCTTAGCCCAAGAGCAAGACAGCGAATTCATTTTAGCAGCAACTATTCACCAGAGAACTACCCAATTATTAGAAATTTTCCGTAAATCCCGTTGTTTGTTAGTATTAGACAACGTTGATACCTTGTTGCAACCCCGGACTTACACAGGAAATTTTCGCCCGGAATACGAAGATTATCGAGAGTTTTTTCAGCGAATATGCGAAGTATTGCATCAAAGTTGCTTGGTGTTAACTAGTCGAGAAAAACTGAAAGAACTAGCAGCTATTGAAGGCGTAAATTTACCTGTGCGATCGTGGCAATTAAAAGGGTTAAGTGAAGTTGATTGCCAAGAAATAATTAAGGCTAAAGGAGTAACTTGTTCTGAATATGAATGGCGCTTACTAGTTAACCGCTATGCAGGTAATCCTTTAGCATTGAAAATTGTCTTAACCACAATTTTGGAATTGTTTGACGGGAAAGTTTCCCAGTTTTTAAAGCACAATCTTTTGGTGTTTGGAGGAGTGCGAGAGTTGATAGAAGAACAATTAACTCGCATTTCAGAAGCCGAAAAGCAAGTATTGTACTGGTTAGCCGTTAAACAAGATATTTTACTGTTAACACAAACGGCAGAAGAAGATCTGCCACCAGGAATGACTAAAGGGGAGTTATGGGAAACGCTAGAATCCTTGGTTAGGCGATCGCTAATCTACAAACATAGCACTACTTTCAAACTGCTACCAATATTTAAAGAATATCTCAATCAACAACTGAGCAAACAAAATAGTCTCCAGACAGAGGTCATTCCCAACCCAAACCCAGGTAAACTAAGTAGCAGTCCTAAAGTAACTGAAGCTTAGAATCTCAACGAGTGAACAATATTCTCAAAGACATAAGTATTTTTTTAATTGGCATGATGGGTGCTGGGAAAACCACTGTAGGACACTTACTAGCGCAGGAACTAGGTTACAGCCGTTTTTTCGACACCGACAGTTTAATCGAACAGTTAGCCAAAGGTCAAACCATTAACGAAATTTTTACAACCGTTGGTGAAGAAACCTTCCGGGAATGGGAAACTCAGGTCTTAGCAGAACTCTCCACCTACAAAAAAACCGTAATTTCCACAGGTGGGGGTATAGTGCTGCGGCAGAAAAACTGGAGTTATTTGCGACATGGTTTGATCGTCTGGTTAGATGTGTCAGTAGAATTACTGATAGAACGCCTGACAGAGGACAATACCCGACCCTTGTTAAAGGATGTTGATCTTAAGAAAAAGCTGCAAACTCTTCTAGAACAAAGACAGTCACTTTATAATCAAGCCGACTTACGTATTACAGTCCAACCCCAGGAAACACCCGAACAAGTAACAAAACGGATCTTAGAGGCAATTCCCTCGGTCTTAAAACAACCAGCCATTCCGCCCTCCTATTTTAATTGATGAAAAAACTAGAAACTGTCGCAATTGACATCTTTTTGGCAGTACAACCTCAACTAAACTGCATCTAAAACCTTTTAGGATGACAAAACAAACTCATGGTTAGAGAAATCGATTACACTCCCACTAATGATGCGACTCGCGTGCGAGTACTCAGCGAAGCATTACCTTATATTCAACAATTTGCTGGACGCACTATAGTAATTAAGTATGGTGGCGCGGCGATGAAAGATAGTTCGCTCAAAGATAAGGTAATGCGCGATATTGTGTTTTTATCTTGTGTCGGCTTGCGTCCAGTTGTGGTGCATGGTGGAGGGCCAGAAATTAATTCTTGGTTAGATAAACTAGGAATAGAACCACAATTTAAAAATGGTCTGCGAGTTACAGATGCACCCACAATGGAAGTTGTGGAAATGGTTTTGGTGGGTAAGGTAAATAAAGAAATTGTCACTTTAATTAATCAAGCTGGCGGTTTAGCAATTGGTTTGTGTGGCAAAGATGGTAATTTGATCAAAGCACGTCCTGAAGGTCAAGAAGGAATTGGCTTTGTGGGAGAAGTGAGTGCAGTGAATATTAACATCTTAGATTCCTTACTCAAAAGTCGATATATTCCAGTAGTTTCCAGTGTCGCCGCTGATGAAACTGGACAAGCTTACAATATTAATGCTGATACCGTAGCCGGGGAATTAGCAGCAGCATTGGGCGCAGAAAAGTTAATCTTACTAACAGATACTCCGGGAATTTTAAGAGATTACAAAGACCCTTCTACCTTAATTACTAAGATGGATATTCAAGAAGCAAGGACTTTGATTACTTCTGGTGTCGTTGGTGGGGGAATGATTCCTAAAGTGAATTGTTGTGTGCGAAGTTTGGCTCAAGGTGTTCGCGCTACTCACATTGTAGATGGTCGGGTTCCCCATGCGCTGTTGTTAGAAATTCTCTCTGATGCGGGGATTGGTTCAATGATTGTTGCTTCTGAGTTTATGAATAACCGAAGTAAGTAATAAGAACTCTCTTGTACTTGTGTAGACCTGATGCAAGGGGACTAGGGACTAGGGACTAGGGACTGGGAATTGAGGTTCTTTGTAATCAAGTATTCCCCGAAGGTTTTCTGGTACTTCTGGTGATAAGTAAAGCGGATTAATTTTTGGCTCGATCGGGAATCCCAGTCCCCAGTCGCCAGTCCCTAGTCCCCTTTCACTCTTGTTTTCCGCCATAAGTACGAGAGATCCATCTTTAAAGTCACAAATAGTTAAGTTATGAGTGAAGAAACTGTAGAGATTATTAAGGAACAATACCTTGCTGGTAAGGCTGCATTTGAACGTGGTCAATATCGCCAGTCGGTACAATGTTTAGAAAAGGCTGGTGCTTTGGTCGATCGCAATACCCGCTTTGGTGGCGAGGTGCAAATTTGGTTAGTTACTGCTTATGAAGCAGCCGAACAAAGGAAAGAAGCGATCGCTCTGTGCAAACAATTAGACCGTCATCCCAGTTACGACATTCGCCAACAAAGTCGTCGCTTACTCTATATTTTAGAGGCTCCCCAACTGAATCGTCGCCCAGAATGGCTGACCCAAATTCCCGATCTGGGTGCGATCGCTGATCATGAAAGTAAAACTCGTTTGGGTAGTGCTGCGCCGGGAGGAAAATCCTCCTCTCGTTCTTTTTCTCCCCCGGAACCTGTAGACTTAAGTCAGGTAAATACAAAAGATAATCGCTTTATTTGGGTAGCTTTGATTGGCGTTCTGTTAATATTGGGTAGCCTAGTTTGGTGGGGATTTTAAAGTTTTATCGTTAAAAGGAATAGGGAAAAAGTGAAGGATCAAAAACTAAAGAGAAAAAATAAGCTTCTCGGAATTTTGCCGTTGATTTTGTGTATTTTAACTTTCCTTACTGGCTGCGTGCAGTATGATGTGGGAGTTAATTTTTCTGGCGCTCATCAAGGTGAAATTGTCCAAAAGATTAAGTTAGGAGAACGGCTAAAAACTTTCAGCAATGAAACAGTAGACGAGTGGTTAAATAGTATTACTACTCGCGCCAAAAACTTAGAAGGAAAAGTGCAAAAGGTTTCCGATCGAGAATTAATTGTGACGATTCCTTTTAATAATGGCAAGGAATTAGAGGAAAAGTATAACAAGTTCTTCAATCCAGTTGCCGAGCAAAAATCCCCAAATGTAGCTAATCAAGATGCTGATTTGCCTGCGTTTAAATCTGACTTGAAGTTAGAGCAAGGTAATTTTTTGTTTGGGATACGCAATCATTTGATTTATGATTTGGATTTGCGATCGCTTTCCCTAACCTCTGCCAATGGTAACATTATAATTGACACAGGTTCCTTACTACAGTTAGAATTCCACCTGAATACTCCCGCAGTTGCACGAACCATTATTAAAGGCGAAAACGACCTAATTCCCCAAATCCAAGCCGAAGGAAAAGAGTTAACTTGGGAATTAAAACCAGGAAAAGTTAATCATTTAGAAGCAATTTTTTGGCTTCCTAGTCCCTTGGGAATCGGGGCTTTTTTAATTGTTTTGTTGGTGCTAATCGGCAGATTTGTGAAATATCAAATATTAACTAATCCCGCCAAATCTCAACCACGCCAAATCAGGCAAACTTAACTTACTAAAACCTGTGAATAATTCTTTTGGTTCTCTGCGGTTTTAGATACAGATTATTTATAAACCACAGATGAACGGCTCGACTGAGCGCTCGCCGAAGTCGCAGATGAACACAGATGGACACAGATGATGGGATTTGGTTGACACTCTCCCCTTAAGCTAACGCTCTCCAGGGGAGATTCTTGTTTCATCGAGCGTCGCTTTCTAGCACTAGTATTTCTACTTTTGCCAGCGAGTCTTACACCCTCTCCACAAGCTTGAAATTCGGTATGTCCTACCGTATTTGTTGACAGTATTCGTATCCCTTCTTCCCTGATAATTAAAGTCAACGACTCTCTCACGAGAGCCGTTGCTCTCCAAAACCGTACTTGATACTTTTCGCATCATACGGCTCCTCAGTGAAATAGTGTTTGTCACACAAACGTCATTACCAGCATATCGTTAACCCATTTAA